>CALDTA010000444.1:0-5702 GCA_937924455.1 uncultured Deinococcales bacterium | reverse complement strand
GAACGATATCGGGAGCTTCTGCAAGACGAATTATCGGTTCCATATTTTTAGAATAGCACTTGTTTTCTTTGTTTGGGGTAAACTGTTAGTAATGAAGAATCTTGATGAGGCAAGGGAGAGGCTCGAGCCCTCCCAACACATCGCCGTACTCACAGGAGCGGGCATTAGCGCCGAATCAGGAATTCCAACTTTTAGAGGTCAAGACGGTCTTTGGAAAAACTACCGCCCAGAAGAACTCGCAACACCTCAAGCCTATGCAAAAAACCCAGAGCTGGTCTGGGAATGGTACGCTATGCGAACCAACACCGTCCTCAAAGCTGAACCAAACGATGCACACAAAGCAATTGCAAAACTTGCCCAAACAAAAAACTTGACACTCGTTACACAAAATGTAGATGGTTTGCATAAAAGGGCTGAGACCAAAGACCCACACATTAACGACCCACACATTAAAGACCCACACATTAAAGACCAAGACATTAAAAACCAACACCTTGAAGTCTTAGAGCTACACGGCAACATCACACATGCTCGTTGTGAAAATTGCAACCATCTAGAACGCTTAAAACTGGATTTCAATTATCCGCCTATCTGCCCGAAGTGCAGTGATAGATGTAGACCAAACGTAGTTTGGTTTGGTGAATCACTCCCACAAGAAACTTTCCAAAAAGCAATACAAGCTTTCAATGATTGTGATATTGCACTTGTTATTGGCACATCTGCTGTAGTCGAACCAGCAGCCAGCCTTGCCCGTTTAGCATCATCACAAGGTGCTTACGTGATTGAAATCAACCCAAGTCCAACCCCTTTAACAAGCTTTGCAAATTGCTTTTTGCAGGTTGGGGCTGTTGAAGGTATGCAATTGCTAACAGAATAAGGCACCGCTACCCTCTTGACTGACGGTTTAGCAGATTCCGTGTATCAACTTATGCAGTCCTTGATTTAATCAAGTTTGACTCGAAGCAATTCACATGAAATCGGAACCCTTCCTTGACTTCTACCCTCTTTACTTCATACGCCTAATTCTTTACGATATGGACGTGTACTACACATCAAAACCGTAGCTACACCAGACTCAAAAGAAAAATAACTTTTGAGCTTACGAAAGAGGACTTCCATGCCCCAATATTCTGAAGCACTCAAGAAACTCAAAGCCTCCTCAACGGTTGCATTCAATACCAAAGCAAATGATATGAAGCGCAATGGTATAGACGTTATAGCAATGACCGCAGGAGAGCCAGATTTTCAACCACCAGAACACGTTCTAGCTGCTGCACATGTAGCAATTGATAAGGGCATGACCAAATACACGGCACCAGCAGGCACACCAGAATTACGTGAAGCTATTGTCGCAAAATTTGAAAGAGAAAATAACCTTAGCTACGACCCAAGTCAGGTCAGCGTATCCACAGGTGGTAAACAAGTTCTGTATAACGCTTTCAAAGCTGTGCTAAATCCTGGTGATGAAGTAATCGTCCCTGCACCCTATTGGGTGAGCTATCCTTCCCAAGTACAACTTGCAGGTGGCGTCACTGTGCCAATTATGACCAGTGCAGACAATGGTTTCATACCAAGCGTAGAAGACTTCCAAAATGCCATCACAGCCAAAACAAAAATTATCGTTCTAAACTCACCAAGTAACCCAACAGGTGCAGTCTATCCAAAAGATGTCATCAAAGGCGTTGTTGAAATGGCAGCAGCCAAAGACATCTGGATATTCACAGATGACTTGTACGAGCACCTTATCTATGACGGCGAATTTACTCCCGCTGCCCAGTACGCACAAGACAAAACCTTGATTATTCACGGAGCAAGCAAAGCTTATGCACTCACAGGTTGGCGCATTGGTTATGGTGTTGGTCCAGAAGAACTCATCAAGGCTATGAACCGCTTACAAGGTCAGGTTACAAGTGGTGCAAATTCTGTAGCACAATATGCTGTCACCGCTGCACTCAATGAAGTTGAAAAAACACAGGCTTTTATCGATATGACTAAAAAGGCTTATGTAGAAAGGCGCAACACCTTAGTTGCAGGGCTAAACAACATTGGCTTAAAAACACCCATGCCAAGCGGTGCATTTTATGTCATGACTGACCTCAGTCCTATCGATCCTGATGAAAATGTCGCTGCTGTGCGCTTGCTAGAAGAAGCACATGTAGGCATGGTGCCAGGTACCGACTTCTTAGCACCTGGTAAAGCAAGGCTCAGCTACGCCACAAGTTTAGAAAATATTGAGAAGGCTTTGGAAAGAATCGATAGCTTTATCAAAGGGCTTTAAGCTGTAACCAAAACTGAACAAGCTTGGGGATCTAAGGTATACCTCGAAAATGTTTGTGTAACGAAGCGAAAAAACTCTAAGGTGTGTCCGCATCGAATATTCAAAGCACTTACCCTACCCCCCAATATTACTCCCTTAAAATGCGGACACACCCTATAAACTTACAATTTAATAAACCAAGCAAAAGCTAAACTTGCAAGAGCGGCAGGCACAAGAACAGCCGTCACCGTTTTCGCAAAACTTTTTGTGCCCAAACTAAAAGTTAGACTCGCTTTAAACAGGCTATTGGCAGCTAATGCAATAGTCAGTGCTTGTAGTGCAACATTGCTAACTAAACCTGTATTGCTTTGTCGAGCAATGGACAAAGTAATAGCATCAAGCTGAGTAAAGCCTGATAAAGCACTCGCAATATACAATCCCTGATTACCTAAATAGACTTCAGCAGCTTTAGTTATTAAAAGAATAGCAGCAAAAAGCAACGCAAAAGTAAAGGCAGTTTTTAACTCAAAAGGGTTACTTAATTTAGCACCTTCGATTTGACGTCGCTGACTAAACCTATGGATAATCCAACTGCCTAGCGCACAAATCAAACTGTAGCTTAATAAGCTTGGCAAAACAGTCATTAGCAAATCTCTGTTGACAACACCGATAAGCGCCATTAGTCGACCAATAGAAACGGCAGTAGCAACAAGTACACCTACGGCAAAGGTCATACTTAAGCCCTCATTGCTTTTGCTTCTTTCACTAAATGACAAGGTAACTGCTGTACTTGAAGCTATTCCACCAATCAAACCACTCAGACCTATGCTACGCTCCATACGGATTACCTTAGAAAGTAAATAGCCAATAAAGGATATACCCGATATCAGTACGACTAGTAGCCAAATTGTACGAGGATTCCATACACCCCAAGGACCAAGATTTTCATTTGGCACAATTGGCAAAATGACTAGGGAAACCGCTGCAAATTGTACAATTGCAAAAAGATCTGCTCGTGTAATCGAACCAGACAAAATCCTTAACTCATCTTTAAGTGACAGAACAGCAGTGACGATAACCGCTCCTGCGAGGGCAACTACAAACTCATTCAGACCTGCAAAAACCCCAAGTGCAAAAGCAACTAAGGCCGTAACTTCAGTCGTGCCTCCGACACTCTCCCCAGCGCTAGACCGCCAATATGCCAGCAACAGCAAACTACCAAAACTAATCAAAGCGGTTGGGATTAACCAAATACTGGTAATCTGAGATAACTGTCCGATAACTGTGCCAAAGAGTGCGATGAGTGGAAAAGTTCGAATCCCTGCAAAAATAGACCCAGAATCTTCACGTTTACGTTCACGGTCTAAACCTATGAGAAACCCTAGCAATACTGCAATAAAATAGGCATAGATACTTTGCGTTGAATCCATTACCTTCTAGTCTAGCCACTCAACCTATCGAAAAAAGCAAGGAGCAAGCTAACACTATATGTCTAAATATCTGCCAAAATCAGTCATTTGTGTGCAAGCTAATATGAAATCATGACAAATGCTTCCCTAAGTAGTCTATGAGCGCATCCACCAACTAGACGCTAACAATGCAGCGTGTTTTTGAGCTTTGCGAAAAAACCGCCCATTAGCAAAAAAAGTGCGCTTATTACTTGGAAATTCTTCTGCATTAACTCTATAAACCCACAAAAAATGGGCGCACCCATTTATCCTAAGCTTGGAATTTAGAAAGTACTAACCCAAAAGTATTAAGCGTAGCTATCTCTTTTCGCAGATGTGGCTAGCTGCCGCTTACTCCTAAACTGTGTTTTGTAAGCAACACCAAATCACTAGAAGGAGTAGCCACTATGAAATACAAACAGAAACACACAGAGCACTACATACAGCACTACATACAGCAAAACGGCAAAGTACAGGAAACTTGGAAGAATACTTGGAAGAATACAAAGCATAAAGGTGCTTTAAACTTCATATACATTATTGGTCTTTCACTGCTTATCTTAGTCCTAAGTTCCTGTGGGCAAAGTAATCCACCCGCACCTGTAACCGAAAACACACCAGTAGATGCACCCATAGATGACCCACAAGTAGAAACACCGCAAGTAGAAGTAATAAAAGCTAGCATCTCTGGAAATGTTTGGCACGATAAAAATAGAGACGCCGCAAAGAACCCTAGTGAGTCAGGTTTAGAAAACTGGACCGTTTATATCGACAACAATAACAACAGTAAATTAGATGCTGGCGAACAAACAGTTACTACTAATCCAGAAGGGCAATACAGCTTTAGTGAACTTGATGCAGGTAAGTACTACATCCGACAAGTCTTGAAAAAAGACTGGGCAAATACCAAAGCAGCAGCACACTATGAGCAAATACAACAAACACAAGGCGGTGCTGGCTTACAAACACAAGTTATCAATGGAATCATTAGTCCAAAAGCTTATCCATGGATGACTGCACTTGTATCCAGAGGTGAAAATGCCTATGACGGTCAATTCTGTGGTGGCGCCCTTATCTCTCCACGCTACGTACTAACAGCAGCTCACTGCCTAGAAGATGAAAGTGCAAATGGTGTTGATGTCCTTGTAGGGGTTCAGAATTTAAATAATCCATCAGTTGGTGAACGTATTGAGGTTAAAAGAATTATCAACTATCCAAATTACGATGGTGACACAATGCTCGGTGATATTGCACTTGTAGAATTGACACGCACTTCTTCAAAAACTCCATTACAGCTAGTCAGTAACACTAACATTCAAAAAACTGGCGCTATTGCTAGAGTGATGGGATGGGGCAATCGCTCAACAAGTGGTGAAGATTATCCAAGTCAACTTCACGAAGTAGATGTGCCTATCCGTAGCGATGCAGAATGCACAAGAGTCTATGAGTCCGAAGGTCAGGCTTTTAACGATGCTTGGATTTGTGCAGCACCTAAACAAGGTGGTAAAGATACCTGCCAAGGTGACAGTGGTGGACCAATGGTCATCCAGAACAGTGGCACTTGGTATCATGTAGGCGTAGTAAGTTTTGGTGATGAGTGTGCAAGTCCAACACACCCTGGCGTCTACGCTCAGACATCAACCTACCTACCATGGATTAAATCCGTTGCATCTGATCTAGCAACAACACCTCAACCTACACCTCAGCCAACTCCAACACCTCAACCAACTCCTCAGCCTGAGCCAACACCAACACCTCAACCTACTCCTCAGCCTGAGCCAACACCAACACCTCAACCTACTCCTCAGCCTGAGCCAACGCCAACACCTGAACCTGAAGTCGAGCCTATTGATTTCGACGAAGAATATACTGATGATGACTGGTTCTTTGATGACTGGTTTTACGAGATTGAAATCTTCGAAGACGAATTCATTGATGATATTGATTTTGCAAACTTTCTCTGGTAGAAATCAAAAACGCTGATTACAAATAATCAC
>CALDTA010000443.1:0-5988 GCA_937924455.1 uncultured Deinococcales bacterium | reverse complement strand
AGACAAAACCAATCCACTGTATAAGGGTGGACTAGTCCACTTTCAGTCACCAGAAACTTGTAGGTCGCTTTTAGAAGAGCAGCAAGCGATTCACTATGACATGCAATCAGAAGTTTATGCTTTTGCTGCCACCTTGTTCTTTTTGTACACCGAACATACGGTTATGAGCTATGACTCTGAGCTTTCACTTGAAGAAAAGAGAAAAGCGATAGCAAAAGGAACACCAAGGTGTTTTGCTGACGTTGAGGTCGAGGCATATCCTGAATTTGAAAATGTACTTCAGGCTTCCTTGGAACGTGATTTAGAAAAACGTACTAGCAATCTAGCGGATTTTGTAACGAATTTGGAACGTGTTAAGTCTTTTTTAAAGCTTTAGCGCTATGTTTAACTTTGAATTCGTGAAGTATTGCTGACAAAACTGTATTTATAGGTGTTTCCATTTGTGTTTCTACATAGTAGCGTTTCTACGTAACAACTGTACACACTAAGTGAGTTAATTCGTACTCGCACCCTGTATGAATTTCACAGGCATCTGCCTCGCCGATTCACTGCAACAGCAGTGAATCGTGGAACTACTAATCGTAGAGCTTCGTAGCTATTATGTCTATTATGTGGAAACGCTATAAGAATTATCGAATGCATACCCGTTGACCTAAATGTGCATACGTAGTACATTAAGCCAAACTTATACATTTAGGAGCAGCATGAGCAAAGACCATTTGGGATTTAGCTTTCAAGAGATAGACCCAAAGCTAAACTTAGAAAATAAAGAATTGGTTCTTGAATATCAACGTGAACTAGAAAGCGCCAATACTGATACAGTTGCAAGCGTTATAGCAAATTACACAAGCTCTGATTATCTGTGGCATGGCGTATACCCCTTCGAAGAACAACAAGGCGCAGAGGCGGTTGCTGAAACTTTCTATAAACCATTTCTGAATAGCTTTGACTATGTACAGCGTAGACCAGATATATTTATAGGTGGTGAATCTGTTTACGGTGGAAATTGGGTAAACAGTACAGGACACTTCTTAGGTATGTTTGAGCGAAACTGGCTTGGTATACCCTCAACTGGCAAGATGACCTTTTTGCGTTACTGCGAATTTCACCGAATTGAGAATGGCAAAATTGCTGAGACCTACTTTCATTCAGACCTTATCAGTGTGATGAATCAAGCGGGAGTCAACCCTATGCCTCCGCAAACAGGTGCCGAATTCATCTGGGCTGGACCTCGCACGCATGATGGCATTGTGCTTGATACGCAAGATGCTGCTGAAGGTGCTAAGACTTTAGAGCTTATACAGCGCATGGCGCATGACCTTGGGACAAATCCAGATGTGGATATGGACCCTGCCAAGTTAGCCGAGACATGGCACGAAGATATGATTTGGTATGGACCAAGCGGCATAGGTTCTACCTTGAGCATTGGTGGATTTAAGCGTCAGCACCAAATGCCATTTAGAAAAGCACTTTATAGCACACGCAACTTTAACGGTCACAAATCACGCTTTACTGAGGGCAACTATGGTGGGTGGGTTGGCTGGCCCAGCTTGAGCATGAAGGTAACGGGTGGTGGTTACATGGGTATGCCAGCAACTAACACAGCGATTGATATGCGTGTAGTGGACATGTATAGGCGAGAGGGTGACAAAATTGCTGAGAATTGGGTTTTGATTGATAAACCCTATGTGCTCATGCAGCAGGGATTAGATATTTTTGAGCGAATGCGTGATATTTATAGGACTTAAGTTTGAATATTCGTTCAAGTTTGTTGTATTTTAAATAAGTAGATAAGGTAATTTCTGCGAGTCTTATCTAACTATCTTCTTTCAAGTTTTAGTAATTATGGCAAAAGCTCTGTTTGAACGTGAAAAAGTAATTGAAGAGTCTACAAACTTGTTTTGGAGGCATGGTTTTAATGGTGCGTCTATGCAACAAGTGTTCAAGGCAACAGGGCTTAAACCAGGTAGTATCTATCTGGCCTTTGGGAATAAAGAAGGATTGTTTCGAGAATCTCTTGAATACTATGCAAGTCAGTCACTTGCTGCTATTGATGCTAGATTTGAAAAATCAGATTCGGTTTTGGAATCACTTTGTGACATGCTTGAAGAGATGGTTTCGGTTTCTATAGCCAGTGATTATTATAGTTGTTTTTTGGTAAAGAGTCAGCTCGAGCTAGCCTTTGAAAATCGTGAATTACATTTGCTAGCAAGTGAGCAATTACAAAAGATTGAAGATAGATATAGGTATTATCTGGAGCGAGAGTTTGAAGCAGAGCTTGCAAAAAGCAGAGCGACAAGTCTTATGCTCCATATATTTGGAATTCGGGTATATGGTTATCAGAATACTTCAGAGGAAGTCTTGTTCAATGGACTTTGTGAAGGTTTGGCTTGGCTACCTTGGGATAAGTAGTAGGTCGTCCAGTTAGATTGAAGCAAAGGTATGAGAGGTTTGCTTAGACTTTATCTTCCCTTTAGAATTTATATAAATAGTTGTTGGGAATATCTGTCCACTAATTGACTTAAAAAAGTTTGCGTTCATATCTAAATAAACCAATTCTTCTGGAATTCCACTTTGCTCAATGAGTTGTTTTGCTTTTTCAATATTATCCCCAACAAAAACATAGCTAAATTTAGAATTGCGATATATTGAATTATCAGCATTCCGAACTTTTTCCAACAGTCTTATAGCATTAACGCAGTCAACACATTCTTCAGAAAAAAAGCTTGCAACTCCACCGTTGTTATATAGAGTTTCTGTCATCACAATACTACCATTTAAGCCAATAACTGGAATATTTTGCAAAAAACCATAGTCTTTTGAATGAGGTAGCGATGCATACAAGATTAGACCGCTAATAAGAAATAAAGGAAGTACTATAATTCCTAAAAACCAATAAAGTTCCATCGATTGCGATGGTAGCACTTCGTTTATTTTAAATTTCTTAAAGTTGTGAAATACCCTTTAAATTTCTAACCACACAAATACAAAACATCACTCAAAACTTTACTAAGCTCTTCTTGTTTGATACCACGTTTCTTAATGCTAAAACCAGGTGGATAGCTGGTCACTTCAATACTCTGGGGTAACTTTTTAAGCCCTTGAGCATCATAATCAAGATTCTCAACACCATCTTGGTGAAAGGTGATTTCAATATCAGTCATGTGCTCATTGATATTTGACACGCCTTTTTGTGTAGCTAGTATTCTTAGCTTGGCGAGTTCTACAAAGTTCTTAACTTCTTCTGGAATAGGACCAAAGTTTGCACGAAGTTCATTGCGAATTCTGCCAATTTCAGCAAGGCTTTTGGTATCTGAAATTCTACCGTAGAAGGTGATACGTGCCTCGTCATCTGCAATATAAGTTGGTGAAATTCGTGCATCAAGTGAAATGTCAATTTTTGCTGGTGGTGTTTTGTCAACCACTTCGCCTTTGAGCTTGGCGATTTCTTCAGCTAATAGCTCAGTATATACAGAAAGCGATACAGCGTTCACCTGACCGTGTTGTTCTGGACCTAGTAAGTTGCCTACACCACGAATTTCCATGTCTTTTTCAGCTAGCAAGTGACCACTGCCCAAATCATTGAGTTCGGCAATAGCGTAGAGTCTGCGCTGTGCTTGTTCAGTCAACTTACCAGGGTAGAGTAGATATGCCCACGCTTCTGTTTGTCTACGTCCGACACGTCCACGAAGCTGATAGAGCTGTGCTAAACCTAAGCGGTCAGCACGTTCTACGATAAGCGTGTTTGCTTTACCAATATCAATACCTGATTCGATGATAGTTGTACTTAAGAGTAGGTCATAAGCACCATCTTCAAAAGCAACCATGACTTCTTCAAGTTCTGCACCACTCATCTGCCCGTGGGCTACACCGATGCGTGCTTCAGGAATGAGGGTTTGCAAAATCATCGCTCTTGAACCCATGGAGCCAATGCGGTCATGAATATAGAAAGCTTTACCTCCACGTTCTAATTCGAACATGACTGCATCCCGAATGGCATTTGGATTGTAGGGCTGCAAGACAGTTTGGATAGGTTTGCGTCCTTGTGGTGGTGTGGTGATTTGTGAGATATCACGTAAGCCCACCATGCTCATGTATAGCGTTCTAGGAATAGGTGTGGCAGATAGGCTTAGGATGTCTACGTTTGCTTTAAAGCCTTTGATACGTTCTTTTTGAGCAACACCAAAGCGGTGCTCTTCATCTATGATAAGCAAGCCTAAATCTTTAAAGATGATGCCATCAGACAAGAGCTTGTGTGTGCCGATGACAATATCTACCGAGCCACTCTTTAGACCTTGAAGGGTAGATTGCACCTCTTTAGTTGAAGAAAAGCGAGAGAGCATTTCTACTACAACGGGCATGTCTTTATAGCGTTCAAAAAGTGTTTCGTAATGCTGCTTGGCAAGGACAGTTGTGGGTACAAGTAGGGCAACTTGTTTTTGATTTCCTACTGCACGGTGTGCAGCACGAATGGCAACTTCAGTTTTACCAAAACCGACATCGCCTGATACAAGTCGGTCCATCGGATGTGGTTTTTCCATATCCGCAAGGACTTCATCAATTGCTCTGGCTTGATCAGCAGTTAATTCAAATTCAAAGCTGGCATCGATTTGTTCATACCAACCCTCGACTGGTCCAAGGGATTCGCCTTCAACGATTTGACGCTCGGCATAAACCTTGATGAGTTTTAGAGCTAAGGCTTGGGCACTGGCTCGAGCCTTCTCTTTAGCCCTCGCCCATTCATTTGTTCCTAAAGTAGATAGTCGTGGTGGTGTATCCGTCGTACCAGGGTGACGACGCAACAGCGGTAATTGGTCAATCGGTAAATAGATTTTACCTTCACCCGCATACTGCAAAATCAAGTAGTCTCTGGTCACGCCAAGAACTGTACGTGGTTCTAAGCCCAAGAATCTACCGATACCACTTTCTGGATGTACTAAGTAATCACCGATGCTGAGTTGGGTAGCATCGCTTACTTTTTTGCCAGGCAAGCGTTTTAGGCTACGTGTGCCTTGGTAGGCATAGAGTAAATCCTCGGTTAGGACGATTTGTTTTTTAGAATCGTCTTTGTAACCACCTCGGGTATTGCCTTCAAAAATGAGCCGAAGCGTTCCCGCTTCGTGATTGATGTAACGTCCCCATGCGACATTGAGGTGGTCAATGACTTTTTCTTGAAGATAGCGCCCTGTACGCTCAAAGCGCAAGATGAGGTTAATGCTGTAGCCATCTTTGAGCCATGTCTCAGCTTCTTCAGCAAATTCTTTAAGCTTTCCTCGGTAATAACCTAAGGATGTTAGGGGAGACTTTTCTTCGCTTAGGTCTAATTCATCTCGTCCAAAAGATACACACTGTCTTTCACGACAGTGTTGCCAAAACCATGTCAGTCTTTCTTGGTCGCTCTCAAGTTCACTGACCTCTCCGTAGTAAAGTTCGGGTGCATCAAGAAAAAGTGGACCATCTAGTTTCTCGATGAGTTTTGCTGTCCAGCTTTCATCACTTAGCTCAACATCAGGCAGTGGATTGATATCAAAACTTTTTACATCGTTATCTTTGTATTTGATGTTATCAAGCTCATCACCAAAAAATTCCAAGCGCAGATGATGGCTTTCGTCTTCTTCAAAATAGAGCGTGATGGTATCGCCACGGATGCTAAAGCCTGGTAAGTCATCTCTTTCAAAGCCATAGTCTAGGAAATTCTCTAAGAGCTGCTCACGTGGGTACGATTGATTGAGCTCGAGCCTCAGTTGTAGAGCATCTGGATCATTTGGAAATGCTTTTATAGCTTGTTCAAAGCTTAAGACGACTTTGTCTTTTCGTATGGACCAGTCTTGAATAAAGGGGTTAATACTAGCAGGACTATTAAAAAGATCGCTGGCTTTAAAAAGATCAAGACGTTCTTCTGTAGTAATAAGAACTGCTGGACCTTTGTGCTCACTGAATAAACTCAAGCGAGTAACATCTGAGAGACCAATAAAACGCTTGTTCATA
>CALDTA010000442.1:0-4054 GCA_937924455.1 uncultured Deinococcales bacterium | reverse complement strand
CAAAATTCATAGTTGCTTCAACAATTAAGCATACCTTCAGACTCCGTTAAGTTTCAGAGACTATTGACAAATACTGGTCTAGATTCAATGTAACAAGATTGACCCTATTAGTCTTGCTATTAGTCTTGAACACAATTAAGGGAGGCTGAAGTGGGTTTTAGTAATCCGTTTTCATATACACAAGATTCTTCAGTTAGAAGTTTAGCTCGTGCGATTAGCATAATCGTAGCAATATTCCTTTTTATCGTACTCGTGAGCTGTGCACAACCTGATGAAGCATTATCAGACTCAACACCAACTGTTGATAATCCTAGTACAGATGATTCTGTCGTTGGCACATTTGGAAGTGATCAACAACGTATGTTTGATGCATTTAATCAAACACAGACACCTGTAGCGCTTAGTGCTGTTGCAGGTCAGATTAATCCTTCGGCAAATTTAAGACCGTTATTTCTTGGTTCATCTCGTGTAGAGATGAAAGTGTTAATCATTAGCCCTAATGGTAATCCTACAGTTAGAGATGCTACTGATCCAACCTTAGATGCGATTACACTCTTTGCTGAGAATATTGGCATTCCATACGATGTCATGATTGCTTCACAGGAAAACTTAACAGAGGCAAAGCTAATCGCCTCAAATGGTGATGGTCGCTATCAGGCAATTATCTTGACTGATAGTGGCTTAGGTGTAAATGCTGAAGGCACGACAGCAAGTGCTTTTGATCAAACAGAGTGGAATCTACTCTGGCAGTACGAGCGTGAATTTAATGTGCGTCAGGTATCAATGCATACAATTCCTGGTACTTTTCCAGAAGATTTAGGCTTACGTCGTTTCGATAGCATAAGTACGACACGTAATTTAGCGCAAAATATCAACATAACTGCTGAGGGACAATCTATTTTTGCTTCTCTAAAACCTTCATCTGCTATACCTGTTAAAGATGTCGTCATGAATTTAGCAAACTTCTGTGGTGAAGATGCAAGTATTGCCTGCCCAGTAGGGGTAACCACAATACCTGTGCTAAGGACTACTACAGAAAATAAAGTGATTGGCGCAGTCAGCTCAACTAGTGATGGACGAGAAGTACTAAGTCTGCTAATGGGGCAAAGTGATCGTTCGAATCACTCAGCTTTACTTAGTTACGATGTCTTGAAGTGGGCGACACAAGGTGTGTTTTTAGGTGCGAGAGAGATGTACCTTCAGATTGATATTGACGATTGGTTTCAACAGTCACTCGTTTGGGACCCTGTAGCAAATGCCAATACAGAGCAAACCTTTGATATTACTGGGCAAGACGTAGTTCGTGCAAAAGCTCAGCTAGATGCTCTGAAAATACGTTTCCCTGTTGCAGCAAATGTAAATTACACAAATGCAATTGTGGGCTTTAAGGGTGATGCGACTGAAACTGCAAGTTGTGCTGAAGATGCAAATCTGAGCCAAGCCACACTTTGTCTCAAAGACGATTTTGATTGGGTAAGCCATACCTATACTGAACGGGCAATGAACTTTGAATCACCAGGTTACAACAATGCTCTAGACCCGTTTTACAACACAGCAGCTCCAGAGCTTAATGGACCACTCAATGGGTATACTTGTGACAATACTGCCCTGACAGGCTTTAGCCCAACAAGTGTCGCTGAAGAGCTTGCGATTAAAGAAGTTGTTTGTAATCTTGGTAAGATGCAACAAATGGGCATAAGGGTTGACCCTAAGAGTATTATTACCAGTGCACATTCTGCGTTAGGACACTACAATCCTGATCCTACAAATCCTGCTTTGATTGACAATGGTTTAGAGAACTCTAGTACAGGGTCTTTAAAGGGCTTAGTTGCTACTGGTATTCGTTACATGGCTTCGAACTACTCAGTACCAAGTCATCGTGGCGTATGTGAAGTTTGTGGTCGTCAACATCCAAACTTCCCTGAACTATTTTTAGTTCCTCGCTTTCCAACGTTGATGTTCTTTAACTCGACAAATCCGTTAATTATTGAGAGTCAATACAACTTTCTTTTTGGCGCAAATGCACCAGGTGCGCCTGCAACAGCTACGAATTTGACCTATCAGCAAATTTTGCAGCTTGATGCAGAAACAACCTTACAGCATGTTGCTAGTGCTCAACCTTACATGCACTTTTTCCACCAAGCAAATCTGGATAACTATTCGGCGGGTAATCCTGGTCAAAGTTTGGTGTCTGATTGGTTAGAAACTTTCTTAACACGTTATACAAGTTTTTATGATTTGCCACTCTTAACATTGCCTTGGGAAGAACAAGCTGTAAATATTCAGCGCAGGACCAGTTACTTCCTTTCAGGAACTACAGGTGTTTGGGATCGTGCAACAGGTGAAGTGACAGTAACTTCGCCAAATGGTGGTACGGTGTATGTTTCAAATGCTGCTTTTGCAAATGCTGCAACCTCGATTTATGGAGCAGATACAATTCAAAAGTTTGACTTAGGTGCAGGGCAGACTGTAAGTGGTTCAACCGCAAACTTACCTACAGCACCTACTCCAGCACCTACTCCAACACCTAACCCAGAGCCAATACCAGAGCCAACACCTAATCCAGAGCCAACACCAACTCCACTGCCAGATACAGTGCCTAATCCACTAGAAGTAGAACCAATTCTAGAACCAACCCCGCAGCCTGTACTAGAACAAGTTATGGATGTAATACCAGAGCCAACAGCAGTAGGTGTGAATTTGCTAGTGAACGGTGGTTTTGAAAATAGGCAGAGTGCGTGGTCACGCTGTGGTGCTGGGCGTAGTAAAATTGTAAGAGATGCTAGTGATGGGCATTATGCTATGAAACTTACCAGTAATCGAGGTGGTTGCTTGTATCAAGAAGTAGAAGTAGTTGCAGGTACAAACTACACCCTCACCTGTGATGCAAAGCGTAGCAACTTCTTAAGGTGGTCATCATTAGCAATTACCTTTAATGATGCAACTTATAGTGCTGAAGTTGAAGGTGATTTGAAAGAGATTACGACTACTGATTTTAGTCAACTTAGTTTGCAAGCTACTGTGCCAGAAAGCAAAACGATAGCGAGCATAGTCATCTATAGTGAAGATATCGCAACAGTTGATAACTGTGACTTTAGTGCTACTTCATCCGATACGTCATCTGATTCGACACCTGATTTGACACCTTCGCCAACACCTGAAGTTACGACACCAGCAAGCATGCTGTCTAATGGTGGTTTTGAAAATAATTTAAGTAACTGGTTCTCTTGTGCAGGCTCGAGCTCAACAGTCAGCGACGCAACATCTGGCTCACGTGCTTTAGCGCTTGACCCAAAAACCTGTCTATACCAAGAAGTGCCAGTTACTGCTGGACAGAATTTAGTACTTGCCTGTCAAGCTAAAACTGTTGGTACAGATCTCTATACCTCAATTGGCATGACTATTCATAACGCAGATTACTCTAGTGTACTAGCTAAGCAAGAAACCGAAGTTGTAAGCACTAGCTACGCAGCTTCACAAGTGAGCTTGACTGCTCCTGCGGGTGCTGCAACGGTTGCTGTAACCTTATACAGTGAGGATGCTGCAAACTTTGATGATTGTACATTGGTAACACAATAGGTATTAGTTCTGGTTTTTAAGGATATCAATTTAGGAGAGCATGATGTTATGCTCTCCTTTTTTTATTGCTATCTGCATAGCTTAGGTTTAGTAGGTCGGGGTTGTATAGTTGCTCGTAACTTTATCAATACTACAAATACTGACCTCAATGTTTTTACCTTTCCAACCTGTTTCGGGGCGAATTTCGATTTCCGCAAGATTGCCTTGTTCAGGCAGTAGTTGTATGCCGAAGGTTGTTGGATATTCCATAAAGCGGTCATCGGTCAAGAAGCCAATTGTTTTTTTGAAGTCATTTGTATATGTTTCACGCAGAACCCAAGTGCTGTGTTTTTCAGCGGGTGTATCGAGCTCGAGCCACAAATAGTATCTGCCAGAATCCTGCTCTAAATTAGCTTCAGACATATCAACATTTATTCGACCTTTGCGAGGTGCAATAGTTTGAAATACAGGGTCCTGACATTTTCCATAGGTCAGT
>CALDTA010000441.1:0-4329 GCA_937924455.1 uncultured Deinococcales bacterium | reverse complement strand
CTTGATTATGCAGTAACCCCAATGCAAGCATCAGGCAGCTATACAGTTGCGAAAAAGTATGCAAATTACATTCTCAGCTTTAAGCAGTCAGGATCTGGAGTAGAGGTTCAGCTAAAAGGCAACTAATCTCACATGAATTCCTACATGAATTCCCACATATATGGATTTTATGAATCCTGTAAGTGAACAACAGTATTACTCTTTACGATACAAAAAATCTGGATGGCATAAATTTACACCTCAAGAAGTTAATCTTCTTGAGGTGTTTTTATTTGAAGGAAAATAATGAACTACACAAATAAACGTTTTATTTATTCCCCAGAATCTACCGTACGAGGTACTTTAAAGTAGCCATCTTCACTCTCAACAGCCACACCCATTGCATCTTCATGACTAAAGGTTGCTTTTTGCACATCTTCCCTAAAGACATTGTACATATCAATAGGACGTGCCATTTCTTCAACACCATCTGTATCTAGTTCATTGAGCTGCTGGAAATACTGCAAAGTCTTGTTCAAATCTTGCTTAATCGATTGGGTTTCTTCGTCACTTAACTGCATTCTAGCCAAGTCTAGAAGATGCTGCATATCTTGATCACTAATGACATCACTCATGCTAGACAGTTTAACAGGTTAAGCCCTCCATTCACTACAGACACAACTTTATAGTTAAAGCACTAGGGTGCGTCCCCTATGAAATAGCATGTTTTTAATGAACAAAGCTACGATACTACGACACACTGTGGGAGCAAATTTCACAGTCACTCAGCATTACACTGTTCATTCATAAACTGAAAAGGTGTGTCCCAAGCTCTCTTAATATAGCTACATGTGTTTTCAACCTTGAATGGGACATACCACTAAATAGTTTGCAATTGCATATCATCTGAAAACGTTGCTGTTTGCTTACTAATTTGGGGCTTTCCCAATGTATTCAGATAAACCAACAAAACTGTACCTTCAAAACCAGTTTCTTCAGCGGTCAGTCGTCCACCATGTGCTTCTACGATACGTCTGGCTATAAACAGTCCTAAGCCACCTGTTCCAGCGGTATAACTCTTTCCAGCGATAGTAACGGGTTGGTCGTTAAAAGGCTGTGCAAGCTTTTCTATCGGTGCAGGCAAGCCAGGACCATCATCACGAATGCGAATTAAGCCGTTAAAGATTGTAATTTCAATTTCAGATTTTGCATAACGCAACGCATTGCCTATCAAGTTATAGAGCGCCCTTGCTAACTCCTGCGAATCTACTTCAGCGAAGGCTGTCCCTTTTACTGAAACCTCTACCTTATTCTGTGTACTAACTGTTCGCAGGTTATCAACAACACGGTTAACCAGTGTTGCTAAATCAACTGCTTCTTTTTTAAGCTGTACACCTTCACGATCAAACTTATGGGCAACAACTAGTTTTTGAACTAAAGCAATGAGTCGCTCGTTTTCGTCAATGATTTGGTTTATCAAAAGTAGGCGCTCATCTTTACTTAAATTGTCTTTATCACGCACTAGTGCTAGTACATTATTAGTAGCTACCAAAGGTGTTTTTAAATCATGCATAAGCGTGGCAACAAAGGCATTTCGCCGAGATTGCTCTGTGGCAATTCGCTGGAGTAAGTCATTAAAGGCATTGCTAAACGCTAGAACTTCTTGTGGCGCTTCCTCTAAATCAAGCTTTGCAGTCTGAAGCTCTGCTGGTTTAGCTCGTAGTAAGTGAACCTGTGTGGTTAAAGCACTGAGTGGCGAGAGCAATTGCAGTGCCAGCCAATAGCCGATGACAACAGCAATAGCAATTGAAAGCATTACCCAACCAACTAAAGGCAGTAAAAAGCCTGTGCCAAGCGCTTTCCAACTTGGCAACAGCAACGCCCATATAAATAAGTTAGGTATAACAACAAGAATAGAAATAACGAGTGCCACACGACCTTTAAGACTCATAAAGTCTATTTTTGGAACAAAGCATAAGCAAAGTGTCAGTAAAGTGTCAGTGACCCATGTGCTTTTAGGTTAAACTAAGGTAATTCGTAAGGTTCTGTGAAGATTTTGGCTCAATATGAGTGCTTTTCGATAAAGTTCAGCTTTGTATGAGACGAATAACTTAATCTCAAACCCTATAAAAATAAATAACAAAAGAGACAGAACCTTAAACATGAAAACGACATCCTTCTTGATTATGGCTCTTTGAATGTATGAGTGGTAGCTTTCTACACAACTATTGCAAATGCCTGTGCTTATCGAGCTTCTCAGGTCATTTCTTACTGAAGCACCACACCATTAATCATAGAACTTTGATTATTAGTTTTAAGGAGACGACCTAAAATGGCAACACATCCACTTGCTGGAAAACCAGCACCCGCTTCATTACTAGATAATATTCCCAGACTTGTTTCACACTATTACAGCATTCAACCTGACATGACCAATCCTAGACAACAGGTCAGCTTTGGCACCTCAGGACACCGAGGTGTTTCTAGTGATGGCAGTTTTAACGAAGAACACATTCTGGCAATTTGCCAAGCAACTGCTGAATATAGAAAAGAGCAAGGCTATACAGGTCCACTCTTTTTAGGTATGGATACACATGCATTATCCGAGCCTGCCTTCATCACAGCTATAGAGGTTTTAGCAGCACACGATATCGAGCTATATATCGATGAAAATATGGGCTTTACGCCAACCCCAGTCATTTCCCATGCCATTTTGGCGCATAACAAGAAAAACCCTGCTAAACAAGCAGGTGGCAGGCAGGCAGATGGTATTGTCATCACACCATCACACAATCCACCAAGCAATGGTGGTTTTAAATACAACCCACCCTCAGGTGGTCCTGCTGATACTGCTGCAACAAGTTGGATTCAAAACAGAGCCAATGAAATTTTGGAAGACAACTTAATAGATGTGCTGCAAATGCCTTATAAAGGTGCATTGGAAAAAGAGACAACGTACAGACATAACTATATCCAACCCTATCTAGAAGATTTAAAACATGTTGTAGACATGGATGCCATTGCACAGTCAGGTTTGAAAATCGGCGTTGATCCCATGGGTGGCGCAGGTCTTGCCTATTGGGAACCCATGGCAGAGCACTATGGCATTAACTTTGACATTGTTAATCAACGGGCAGACCCACACTTTGCATTTATGACAGTTGATAAAGATGGCAAAATTCGCATGGACTGTTCTTCGCCATATGCTATGGCAAGTTTGATTGCGCTCAAAGATAATTATGATATTGCCTTTGGCAATGACCCTGACTACGACCGACACGGCATCGTAACTAAAGCAGCAGGATTGCTTACGCCTAATCACTACTTAGCAGTTGCGATTAACTATCTTTTTCAAAATCGTCCTGATTGGTCAGCAGACGCTGCGGTAGGTAAAACACTGGTTTCCAGTTCTATGATTGACCGTGTGGCAAATAAATTAGGACGCACATTAGCAGAAGTACCTGTAGGCTTTAAGTGGTTTGTAGATGGCTTACTAGATGGTTCTTATGGCTTCGGTGGTGAGGAATCAGCAGGCGCATCATTTTTACGCATGGATGGGACAGTATGGACAACTGACAAAGACGGTTTCATTCTTGACTTGCTGGCTGCTGAAATTATGGCAAAGACTGAACAAGACCCTGCGGAGCACTATGCAGCCCTCGAAGCTGAGTTTGGTAGCCCTGTGTATGGACGGCTCGAGGCAGAAGCATCACTTGAACAAAAAGACGTCATGAAAAACTTATCTGCTGATTTAATCACTGCCAAACAGCTTGCTGGTGATGACATCACAGCTAAACTTACCCATGCACCTGCCAATGGTGCAGCAATTGGTGGACTGAAAGTCACTAGTGACAATGGCTGGTTTGCAGCAAGACCATCTGGCACAGAAGACATCTATAAGATATACGCTGAAAGCTTTAAAGGTGAAACACATCTTAAACAGATTCAAGACGAGGCGCAAGAAATTGTTAGTGAGGCTTTTAAGACCGCTGGACTATAACTATCATATAGCTTGTACTATTTCCGCATTACCAAGTAGACACCAATGGCTGCCAGAACTAAGCCAATAAGTGCCAGTACACCCATCCGTTCACCAAAAAGAAAGTAAGCCTCAATCGCAGTTGCAGGTGGCACAAGATACATGAGACTGCTTACCTTGCTGGCATCACTGACACGTATCAAATACAGAAGTATGCACACTGCACCTATTGATAAAACAAAAACTAACCAAAGCAGTGCAAATATAAATTGAGGTGTCCACTGTACCTGCATACTTTCAAAACTGTAGGCAAGCAGTCCAAAAGCTGTTGCAGATGCAATGTACTGCACTAGCGTACCGCTGATGAGTGG
>CALDTA010000440.1:0-6945 GCA_937924455.1 uncultured Deinococcales bacterium | reverse complement strand
GACCAAGGTTTGATTGATTACTTGGTACGCAACAAGCACACCTCACCCCTCGAACAAGTTATCTTTACTTTCCATGTCAAAATGCCAATTTTTGTGGCACGTCAGTGGATTCGTCACCGTACTGCTCGTCTTAACGAAATCAGTGGGCGCTATAGTGTCATGAAAGATGAATTTTATCTACCTGCAACGCACGAAGTTCGTTTTCAGTCAGAGAATAATAAACAAGGTAGTAGCGACGAAGAAGTTTCAGCAGAACAAAGTCAGAAAATTATTGATTTGCTAGATGCAGAGCAAAAAGCAATCTATGGTAATTACGAAAATTTGATTGAAGAAGACATTGCTCGTGAGCTAGCACGGATGAACTTACCTCTAAGCTTATATACCGAGATGTATTGGCAGATTGATTTGCACAATCTTTTCCACTTTTTACGGTTACGAATGGACAGTCATGCCCAGTACGAGATTCGCGTCTTTGCAGATGCTATGGCAGAGGTGGTTAAAGCAGTTACACCGATGGCGTACAACTCTTTTGAAGAGCATTTGCTGGGTGGGCGCAATCTTGCGAAAAGTGAGCTTGAGATTTTGAGGCAGCTTGTTGATAAGGATAAGTTGATTGAGCTTAGTAAAGAGGCGGGGATGCGGGCTAGTCGTAGGAAAGAGTTTTTGGAGAAGTTGGGTTTTTAAACTGTATACATTCTTTTCAGACTATGAAGGTGATTTTCTTGACAAAAAAATATTTTATTAATAGAATGGAGTTAACTCCCCCTATCTCTTTGGGGTAGGGTGCGCCATCTTTAAAGGTGGCGCTTTTTTAAATTTTATATGGACACATACGTTTATATTGATGGCTTTAATCTTTACTATGGTGCTTTAAAAGGCACACAATATAAGTGGTTAAACTTACAAAAACTGTGTGAGTTAGTATTGCCAAATAATAAAATAGCTTACATAAAATATTATACGGCTAGAGTTAAAGATAGACCAGACGATCCTATAAGTCAATTCGGCAAGATGCTTACCTTAAGGCGTTGATGGGGCTTCCAAATTTTTCTATAACTTATGGGAAGTTCCTAAGTCATACAGTATCAATGCGTCTAGCTCAGGCTTTACCGACAGGTGAAACAACTGTAAAGGTAATTAAGACGGAAGAAAAAGGAACAGACGTTAATATTGCAAGCGATATTCTGTTAGATTGTTTTAAAGATAAATTTAAAAAGGCTGTAATAATCACTAATGATTCTGACTTACTAGCACCTATGAAGATTGCCCAGACAGAATTTGGAAAAACGATAGGTATCATAAATCCTAGTACTAGAGGTAGACCTAGTCTTGAACTTAAAAATCAAGCTGATTTTTATAAAGAAATTAGGAACAAGCATTTAGTTAAAAGTCAATTTGAAGATGCTGTGTTAGGTAATTATGGGGAAGTTTACAAGCCTCATGATTGGTAAGCTTTTTAAAAAGGCTATTAAACTTTGTCAGAAATATAGTCACTTGGTTATCTCCAAATGAGGTATAAAGTCATAGCCATAGGACAACTAAAACGAGGCTTCTTACGAGACGGCTGCGACTTCTATAAAAAACGCCTCAGCAACTACAGCAAAGTCGAAGAAATCGAACTTAAAGAATCCTCAGAGCGAGAGCGTGAAAGCGAAGCCTTGCTCAAAAAATCAGGCGACTTCATTATTGCCTTAGATGAACGAGGCGAGCAATTCACCTCAAAAGCTTTTGCAAATTACATCACCCAATTAGAAAATAAATCTATTTCAGAAGTGAGTTTGCTCATCGGTGGGGCAGACGGTCACAGTGATGCACTCAAGAGCAAAGCAAACAAAATGATTTCACTTTCAAAAGCAACCTTGCCCCATGAACTAGCTCGCTTGATGCTTTTTGAACAGCTTTACAGGATTGAAAGCATCCGAGCTGGACACCCATATCATCGAGAGTAGGTGTATCCTTAAATTGGAAACTGGATAACATCTAGGCTTATCAAAAAGTCTATCTAAATATGCGGTACGGGTACACCATGCAGTTTCGTCCGCTTTGCTCCAGAAACATGCTAACGCTTGTATACCTCTAGCAAGATTGGCGTACTTTCATCTTGCTCAATTTGGGTTATACTCAGTAGCACAAGTCAAAAACTTAATCTCTTGGAGAATTTATTAGTCATGAAAGAAGTTGCAAATACACTATTACTACTTGGTTTAAAGGTTACTGACCTAGACGGTGAATCTCATTCACTCGAATCTGCTGTGTCGCAGGGTCCCTTAGTAGTATGTGTAGGTATGCCACGTGTTCATGCTAGCCGTTTGGTGATTGGCTATCTCCGTCGTTTAAAAGAGCAACAACCTGAAGCGCAAATCTGGGTTGTCTTGCAAGGTGAATCTGACGATGTTACAGCCTATTGTGACGGCTATTTGTCAGACCTTGTAACCATTCATGATGCTGATTTAAGCATCAGCGAACAGCTTGATGCCTCTCACGTACCTAGTACCTATGTTTTTACCCAAGAAGCTGGGGCTATCAGGCTAGAATCAAGCTTTACTGGCTTTAAGCGTTTTACAATGAATGCATTGGCAACTCGCATGGCAGAAGCAACAGGTGCAAAAGCAAAAGAACTTATCGCAGCAAATGACAATAAAGGTGAGTACGAACTCGCTGAGCGTGGGCTTTGGTAAAATTTTGAAACAAAAACTGGTAGATGACTTTTGCTTTTGCATCAACCCTTGTATATGGAGTTTGAGTTAACTAGAAGCAAGGCATAAGTCTTGCAATAAGTCCATTAGCTTTATGTTCATGTTTTGCTCCCCTCTCTAAATTTTGGGAGAGGGGTCGGGGGTGAGGGTGCGTGAGTTATGTCAGAATGACTTCAATACTCTGTTGGCTTATCATCCAAAATGAACGGCGCACTGATAACCGTATACAGCGATAAAGCATCTACAACCATTTGTTCCAAACTAGCGTCTGAGGTTGCGTTTCTAAATGCTGCTTCGTAGGATAGTGCTAGCATATCTTTGTTGATCATCAGTGTTGGCTCAATCAGTCTTTGCAAAAGAGTGCGTTGAATAACATTCCGTACATGATTATTGAGCATGATGTTGGTTTTAACTTCATTGTTTGAAATGATGGTTAGGTGGTCGTCAAAATCACTATCGTGATGGACTAGGGTGATGTGTCCACCATGTTTGTCTGAAAGATGTGTGGCTTGTGGACTGCTAAGTTTTTGCATTGCCATTAGCGAAACATCTATAAAATTGTGCTCGCACTGTAGTAGGCAAAAGCTCACGATGCTTTTGGGCTTTAGGTATTCACCCAAGAAAATTTCAACATCGCCAGCTATGCTGTATTGATAAAGCTCTAAAAAGTCAGTGTCTTCATCTAACATAAGACTAAGGATGCACTCAGCATGTGCGCTCGAGCCCTTACGGTTGACATGTTTGAAGTCAAGGTGTTGGGCGAGCTCGAGCCATAGTTCATGCCTCGTATTGCTAAAGCTAGTCTTATTTTGAGAATTAAAAAACACTTCAAAATCCTTATAGATTAGTCTACCGTAGAAACTCTGTAAACAAACTTAAAAGCGATAGACTGATGTTGCAATCTACCGCTTTGTATAGGTGTTTTTTGCTGGACTAGATTGGACTAGACGCTAAAGCCAAACATACGCATTTGCTTTTTACCATCATCAGTCATAATCTCAGTGCTCCAAGGTGGAGACCAAACAAATTCAACGGTCACTTTCTTAACGCCTTCGACTTGCATAACAGCCATTTCAGCATCTGCCTGAATCATGTCCTGTACAGGACAGCCCATGCTGGTCAATGTCATATCAACTTCAACAGCACCTTCTTCGTCGATTTCACAACGGTAAATCAGTCCTAAATCAACCACGTTGATAGGAATTTCAGGGTCTTTGACAACTTTGAGGGCTTCTAGTAAATCTTCTGATGTAGGTAATGCGCCATCACTAGCTGTGTTATTAACTTCAGTATTTGCTTCAGTATTAACTTCGGTGTTCACTTCAGTAGTAACTTCTGTGTTTTTTACGTCTTCGCTCATAGATATATGCTATCAAAAATATAGTTTAAGAGTGTTCCCTAACTGACGAAGTTGCTTTGTCAGGAGTTCTATGAGTTATCCTGAAAGGTAGAATAGATTGGCTAGAACGCAAAAACATTTGCGAAACTGCAGGTATAGAAGCTGCTTTTCTTAGAAATTTATACCTAAATTCCCTCTAATTTCCCTTTGAAAAAGGGAGATTGAGGGGGGATTCATGGAATCAAAAAACTCTAATTTTGGTAAATACTTGAGATGACTTGCATTTAGCAGAATTTTGAAATTACCATTCCTGAAAACGGTCACGGTGAATCACATAAACGATGCTCAAGGCAATCATGGTAGATAGCAAACTCGTTCCACCATAAGACACCATGGGTAAGGTAATCCCCGTAACAGGTGCAACTCCGAGTGCCACACCGATGTTCACCAGCACCTGAAAGCCTATAAAGACCATCACCCCTGTAATGATGAGTTGATCACGCTCCTGCCTGCATTCAACAGCCATCACGACCAATCGCCAAAACAATAGTGCGTAAAGCACAAGTAAGAGTACTGAGGCGATGAAGCCGCCTTCTTCTGCTAAAACAGAAAAAATAAAATCAGCGTAGGCTAAAGGTAAAAAGCCAAATTGTGATTGTGTGCCTTGTTTATAGCCTTTACCCGTTAAACCGCCAGAGCCAATGGCAATGCGTGATTGAATAATCTGATAGCCCGCATTTTGAGGATCACGCTCAGGGTTGATAAAGATAGTAATGCGGTCTTGCTGGTAGGGCTTGAGGTTTGGCCAGATGACCAAAGGACCAGCGATGACCAACATGCAAATCAGTAACAGCAGATGCCAGTTTGGAATGCCACGAACAAGCATAATACCAGCAGCAATGGCTAGCATAACCAAGGCACTACCAAGGTCAGGTTGCAAAATAACTAATCCGCAAGGAATCAAAACAAGAATGGCAGGTTGGATGTAATCAGCAAGTGTACGAATTGGCTTCTGTTTAACACTTGCCGCTAGTGCCAATAGCAAGGTAATTTTTGCCAATTCCGAGGGCTGAAAGCCAGGTAATGGACCGATAAAGAGCCAAGAACGAGCATTGTTGACTTCTGTTCCAAAGAAATGCGTAACGATGAGTAAAGCCAGCGTTATCAGGTAAAGATGAAAGGCAAGGGGTAAGATACGCTTTCGTCCAAGAAAAAGGATAGCTAGACAAGAAATAAGTGAAATGCCTAGCCAAACAAGTTGACGTGGCAGTTCAGTCGGTGCAGCACTACTAAGGGTTATAAAACCGATAGTTAGAATAGCTGCGACAATAACTGGTAGTAGAACTTCGTTACGTGTAATCATTAGAATCTATAAAATATCTAGCCTTTAAATCTTCAATAATAAAAGTTTAAAAAGGTTCTGGTGTCAAAACCTCTACGACTTTGTTGGCGAACTAGTTTTTGTAGGGTAGTGCTGTGCCCACCGCCTTTGACTTTAGGTGAAAAGCGGTGCGTGGAACGACACCCTACGGACTTCACCAACAAAGTCCTCTACCTATAGATACCACATGCTTATTGAATTGTGTGAAGATTATATTATGCTGCATTTTTTGACTATTTCATTCACCTAGAGAAATGTGTGAAGATAGCCTATGACACAACAGACGAATCATGCCTACAAGTTTATCTATGTTGCCGATCCCATGTGTTCATGGTGTTGGGGGTTTTCGCCAATCTTTGAGCGATTACTAACATTGCATCCAGTTCCATTAACCATTAAAGCAGGTGGTTTACGTCCTGGACCTTCAGCACAGGATTTGGATGAAACCTTAGCGGGTTACTTGAAACACCACTGGCAGCAAGTGGCTGATGCATCAGGACAGCCCTTTAATTATGACCTATTTAGTTGGTCTGATTGGCGCTATGACACTGAGCTGCCCTGCAAATCGCTTGTAGCAATGCGTGCATTAGATGCTGAGGATGCAACTAAAAAGACAAGTGTGGCTTGGTTAAAGCTATTACAGTCAGCCTTTTACCAAGACAATGTTGATATTACTGATATTGGGGTTTACCCAGAGTTGCTTGATACGTTAGAGAGTGATGTTGTTATAGATAAAGATGCTTTTATAGCAAATCTTGAAGATGAGCGTTTAAAGAATGAAACCTATCAAGATTTTTCTGAAATGAGACAGATGGGTGTCAGTGGTTTTCCAACCTTGATTTTGGATTACAATGAAAAGCTGTATGCTTTGGCTACAGGGTTTAGTCCTTTAGCGACGATTGAGGCAAGGCTCGAGCACTGCCTGAACCAGAACCTGAACCAGAATACGAGTGGCCCGAGCGGTTAATTTTAAGTACGTTTTTCATGAAGTTTTAAAATAATGCAAATTTTTGGCATAAGTGAACGTGTTAGGCTCTAACTTAGGGAGTTATTAGGATTGTGTTTGAGCAAATGTATTTTAGATTGAGACAGCTTGTTTTTTCTTTCATGGTTTTTGGAATAGCCTTTGGACAGGGCATATCGGAAGGTGTAGAGGGTGAGCTCGAGCTCAAAATGAACGCAAGCTGGCAGGCTGAGCAACTGTATGTTCAAACTTTTCCTATGGGCGATTATGTTCCCATTTATGGTGAAGTGAATCGTGATGCCTATATTTATCTTTTTGTGATTTACCCAAATGGCTTTGTGAGTCTCAATTATCCACAAAGCTATGACCCTACAACCACAAATAATGTCGTGTGGGCGTCGCTTAATAAGACCTTTGTGCGCTTTGTGCCCACCGCAAATTTTGAAGGACTGTGGAGCTTTGTATTAATTGCTTCCTTAGAACCTTTAAAAGCCGAAGAACTTGCATGGTTTGATATGCCGATGAAATTCATCGACCCAGTATTTAGCACAGAGTGGGTAGATGT
>CALDTA010000439.1:0-3598 GCA_937924455.1 uncultured Deinococcales bacterium | reverse complement strand
AAGCTTGAGCATATGAGCTAGCTTTAGTTAAATTCAAAGCGAAAATTATACTAAATTGAAAGATGAATGTCATAAAGATATAGTCGCAAAGATTGCGAAATAACCGAAGGATAAAGGCTTGAAAACCTTGTGTATTGACTGTGATTATGACATTTATGATTCACTTCGGTATTACAGCTTTAAATTAGGGCTTTAAATACTGAAGCTAATTAGCTATTCGCCACATAAATTGTTCTTGAATAGTATTCATGCCATCAGAAACTTGAATGCTTACTAGGTAGTCTCCGATTGAGGAAGGGCTGATGCGCCCAGATATAATGCCGAGGTCTGGATTGAGCTCGAGCCCTGCTGGAAGCCCCCGACTTCGGTAAATAACTTGTGTGTCAAAACGAGGCAAGGCAATATCAACATCGTCATTTTCAAAATTAACTAAGTTGCTCAGCCCTATGATGCTGCTCCTGTTTTGAAGTTGCTGATTAGTTGTATTTGGATTACGAGAGCCTAAATTTCTAACAGCTACTCTGTTACCAAGCTGGTTTCTGTTTGCTAAAGGTATATTATTAACATTGTTGGGTGTTGCAGAATTAAAAGTTTGCTGCGTAGAACTAGTGTTTGCTTCAGTCTCAAAGAACATAGTTTGATTTGTGCGGTTAGTGGCTTTAGGTAGACTAAAGCCACTGGTTAATAGTTGTGTTTGGTTTTGTGCTTGACTTTGTATTTGGTTTTCAAGAGGTCTACTTACTGAATCTTGTGTTGTATTTTGTACTACACTTGTTTGTGCTTGAACTGGGTTATGTAGAAAAGAAGTATAGGGCAGTACGAAAACTATCATGGCAATAAAGCTAGCGAAGCTTGCATAGATTGAGCGACTACCAAGTTTTCCAAAGATACTTAGGTTTACACCAAGACCAATCGCTGCCATAGCTAAAGCAGTGAAGATGAGGCTGAGTTGATTGAGTACAGTTTTGACGAGTTCTGGAAGAGGTACAAGCGTGTTGAAAAGACCAACGAGTAGAAAGCCTATCAAGAACCAAGGCAGTAGGGGAGGGCGTTTACCAGTAGTCTCACCTGTGCTTTTGCGTGTTGCAAGACTTAAGATGACAAGCACAGGTACGAGTAAAGCAACTCGCATAAGTTTAACAACGAGTGCAATATCACCTGATTCATTGCTAAAAGAATAGCCTGCGGCGATGACTTGACCCACGGATTGCAAAGTTGTACCTGCTAGTGCGCCAAAGAGAACATCGCTAGGTGTGAAGAATTGCGTCATAGTTATGTAGAGAAAGACGCCTACTGTGCCGACTAAGTTGACAACAGTAATGGCTACGCCAGTTTCTTCGTCTGTAGGCTTGAGAATAGGTACAGCAGCAGCGATAGCGCTTGATCCACAGATACTTGTGCCTACCCCGATGCTACGCCTGAGACTTGGTGAAAGACCAAATTTTTGACCAACCAGTTCTAAGACAACGATGCCAACAAAAATGACAAGGATGTTGGCAAGTAAAAATGTGATGCCTAGTTCAGCAATAAGTAGAAAGTTCAGACGCATTCCTAAAAGGACAACGCCGAGCTCGAGCAATGTTTTTGATGAAAACTTAATGCCAGCTTTGTAGCGTTCATCAAGTTCTCCATCTTTTCTTATAACATTGCCTACTATTATTCCTGCAATAAGTGCTAGTACTAACGTGCCGAAGGTACCAATGTAAGGTGTTTTTGATAACCCAAAACCTAAGAAAGTACAAATTGAAACAAGCACAAGCCCATACCATAATTTATGCCAGTAACGTGCCAAACTATTCTTCATGTGAAGACCCCATCTCCTCTAATGCAGATGAGACTGTAGCAATGGCTATTCGCAAAAGTTTCACGTCTTGTGAAACTTCTGTGATACTTTTGATGCTGTTTGTAGTTTTAGTTACAAAGGAGGCAATTTATGAGTGACTTTGTAAGCAGTTGGTTAAAGCAATGGATACGAATTTGCGTTACACACGCTGTTTTGGCAGTGCAAGTGGCAAGTTATAACTTGATGTCTGTGATAGATGCCAAAAAAGAATGCTTGTTTTGCGACTTGGTTTTTTAGTATAAATGCGTACCTTCAGGTAGGTAGGATTTGCTCAGCTCCATAAGTTGTGCCATGGCTTGTGCTTGATGACTATAGCTTGATGAGCCTACCTGTTTTTGCTTTTCATCAAAGTATTTTCCAGTAGTAGTGTCGAGGTCACGACTAGTGGCAAGATAGGTATAGGTTAGTGCCATTTCTTCAGGTGAGATTGAAAATCTGGATTTTATGCCATACAGAAATTTGTTAAGCCTTGAAATGTTTGGATAGCGGTCGATGTCGATTTTGACGTTTGTAACCCGAATGCAGTTAACGGTTAGGGTGCTATCTTTTAATTTTTCTGCAAGCCAGTAGGTATACATCACCTGTGCGAGTTTCGAATGGTAATAAGCTTTAGTAACGCTAAAGTCTTTGTGGTTAAATTCTGGATCTTGCAAATCAATTGTTAGATTTCGATAAAGCATAAGCCCTTTTGAAGAGACTGTAATGATGCGTCCTTGTTGACTTTTTTTGAGACTATCCAAAAGTAAACTTGTTAGGTATATAGGACCGATGTGATTGGTTGCCCAAATGCTTTCAATGCCCTCTTCAGTCATGGCAGGATTTTTCTGGCTGATGTCAAATTGGGCTGCGTTGTGAATTATGCAGTCAATAGTTTCGTACTCCGCAAGAACATTGTCAACAAATGTTCTGATGTTGGCTTGGCTCGATACATCTAGTTGTAAAAGGCTCACCTTGTTACTACCACTAGCCGTTTTAATGTCTTGTAGGGCAGCTTCGCCACGTTTCAAGTTACGGCAAGCAAGGATGACGTTATAGCCTAGTTCAGCTATTTGTATGGCAGCAGCTTTGCCGATGCCTGCGTTTGCGCCAGTGATGATGCAGCATTTAGGTATTGATTGCTTCATGTCGTTTGAATCTTCTCTCTGAGAAATGCCATGTCATGAAACCATAAATGATGCCACCAACAGGAATGAATAAAGAATAAATTTTGAGTAAGTTCCAAAAACTAAGATTACGGTTACGCTCAGTAAAATATTCAAATCCACTTAAATATAGCCACATGGGAATTCCAAAAAACAAAATCCCATATTTGAGGATAAACTTGAGCATTCCCATCTCACGTGTTTTTTTCCAACGTTGATGAGCCTTTTCAGAGTACCAAAAGGAAAACTTTCTCTTATTCATAGAAGTAATTACTTTATAAGTTGTTTTAGTTTAGCAATAGTTGCATAGTGCATACCTTCGTGCACATTGTTAGCAATCATGGCATGAACAACACTTTCCGCATGTGGCATGTGTGCTACAGGTTCTGCTGGCATATCTATATCAAACATGCCTGCTTTGACATCCGCATCCATTTTTTCACCTAAAGACATCAGTTTATCGATAAGTTCGGCTTTATCAGGATTGCTTTCCCAATCTCTCGGACTACTGCCAGGGCGGTACATGCCAAACATTTCAGCATTGATGTAATTGTCTAAACCACAACGTGTATAAACTAGACCTTGCTGAGCAATAATGATGTGCCCGACATTC
>CALDTA010000438.1:0-2800 GCA_937924455.1 uncultured Deinococcales bacterium | reverse complement strand
AGCAGTCATGATTTATTCATTGATGTCATAGGTAAACTAGTTAAGCTAAATGAGCTACAAACCTTGATAGACTTTCAAGCTTCAAAACATGTTCAGTCTTACTGACATAATGCTCAAAAAACTCTATACCTAATTTAGATACTATCTACTTTAGATACAAAAATATGAACTAAGCTAAAACAAGACAGGAGTCTTATGAAAAAACTTCACTTTCCCAGCTTTATTATACTGAGCATCTTACTGCTCACTTCTCTTTTCCAAACTGCCTTATCCCAAAGCGCTTTATCCTCAACCTCAATTGCAGTTTATCCTTTTGCAAGTGATGACCTTGCGGGTATTGCCGTTTCTGAACGTTTGAGTGAGGCACTTTTAGAAGCTAGCAATGCTGGTGAGGATTTATTGGTGCTCGAGCCCCTATCCTCCCTCTCCCTAGTCCCGCCTTTGGTCATAGAAGGTGGCTTTCTAAGCCCACTTGTCCTGCTTGGTTCAGGTGCTGCTGCTAACGACCCAGTTCGCCTAGCTGCTAGCTATGATGGCATCTCGCTTGTTCGTGAAACGCTTGGGGTAGATATTGCCTTGTCAGGTAGCATTATCAATACTCCTGAAATGCTCAACTTAGAGCTATTTGTCGGAAAAGCAGATAGTGGCAGACGTTACACCATTACTGCAAAAGAAACAGAACCTCAGGCGATGGTAGACAACATTTTGACTGTGCTTAGGTACGAGACAGGGCTCGAGCTCGCAGTCCAATCAAAAGAAATCGACCTATCAACAACCTACGGCGACTATCTAAGCCTTGTCGGTTTACTAAGTTCAGGCATCGCTTTTGACTTTACAGAAGGCTTAGCAACACTACTTGAACAAGATGATGCAGAAACAAACTGGAACATTTTAAAAGACGATATCGAAGCAGTTACAAATGGCGATGAAGGCAGTGACCCAATTCGCATGGCTGCACTGGCTATGCTCCTAACCACAGATAGAGACATAACACTTGAGTACTTCATAGATATGTATGAAGCAACAAACTTACCTCTTGCACAAGTCTGGACAGCTTCTATCTATGACGAGCTAAATGACAGTGACGCAGCAGCGACAGCATTCGAAACTGCTGCAGCCGAATACCCATACGGACACACTGCCAATGTTGCCTACCGCACAGGTCGTGGCTTAGCTGAAAACACAACTGATTTAGCAGAACTTGCTGAGGCAGATACAACTTCAGCACTCATTGCTGCTGCCTTTAGCGCACAAGCAATTGATGAAACTGACATCGAGCGCACTGCCCTAAAAAATCTTGCACGTGTATCTCCTTCCATGATTTATCCATTCGAGCGTTTAAGCTTTATCGCCTTTGATAAAGACGACGCCCAAGACGCTGCCGAAGTACTTGCTGTTGCCACAAACATCGACCCAGACAGCTCACTGTACTGGACAAATCTAGGTTGGGCGTACTATCTCATTGGTTTTTTACAAGATAGTGAAAACGCTTCAGCAACTGCTATCGATTTAGATAATTCCCAGCATATCGCTTGGTTTAATCTTGGCTTAGCACAAACTGTAACAGGTCGCCTTGGCGAGGCAATGGAGTCATACAGAAGTGCAATTTTGCTTGACCCAGAAATCGATGATGAAGCTGTAAAAGATTTAGTCAATGCACTAGAGCTTTTCCCAGAAGAACCAAGCGTACACTTTGCTCTAGCAAGTTTGTACGAAGCAGAGGGCAATAAAGACAATGCAGTTGAACAGTTTTCTGCTTTTGTAGAACGCTCCGAACAAACAGATTTTGTTGGTCTGGCAAATTCTCGCCTAGAAGCTCTCACTGCACCACCTGCACCAATCGTTATTAGTAGCGGTATTGACTTGACCTTAGCTGGCATTTCCAATCAAGATGCAACCTTTAGCCCAGGCGACAGACTCAATGCAGCCTTTGAGCTTTATACAGATGGTGTGGAATTACCAAGGTCTATGAATGTCACCACAGAACTGCAAGATGCCAACGGCACAGTTATCGAAAATAGCCAAAACGAGGAAACTGTCAACATTCCAAGAGATGCTGTAGCCTACATCGTAAAAGATATTCCTGTAGATATTCCTGCAATTGTTTCAGATGGTGATTATGTAGTGTCTATTCGCGCCATAACAAACGATGGACGAGAGGCAACGGCAGAACTGCAACTAAGCCTAAGCGGTAGCCCATCATTGTTAAGACAACTCATCAGCCGTGGCATCGTCATGGTTGACCTACTAGAAAACCAAGCTCTCTATAGTGAAAGCACCTTAGGTACAAACGATGCTGACGAAAGATTGTTTTTAGTCCTACAAGCTGAACTAGTAACCCACGCAGACATCGCCAAAGACGCCATGCCAGTCGTTGAGTTTGGACGCTTTGAAGGTTTAGATGGCTCTGAACTCTTTAATCAGGCTACTACAGCAGACATCGAAGATTTTGTGCGCTTCTTATTAGCAAGCGAAACAGCAGAAATCAGCTTTCCTTTTATAGATGCTTTTGCACAGTGGGCGCTTGATGGTGCACAAACACCATAAAAGTGCTGTAACTTAAAATTTTTGCAAATCAAAATATAAGGCATTTCCTTTCGGGGAAATGCCTTTTCATAGTGGACTGACTGCTCTTAAAATGTGCATATGACATGTAGGATGGGGCTGTGCCCATCACATTCTATTTCCGTCCAAGGACAGGATTTATGTTAAAAAAAAGCATAAACAGTATGCACCATTTTAAGCTATAAACTCCAGTAGGATAAACCGTGCCCACGACATACACCTAATTCAAATACTA
>CALDTA010000437.1:0-15365 GCA_937924455.1 uncultured Deinococcales bacterium | reverse complement strand
CTATCGCACCAGTATGTTTCAGTGAAGATTTAGTGTTTGAAACCAGTGACAACATCAAAGTTGAGTATTCTTTAAATAGCAAGTGGGAAGGCAACAACGGTACTGAACACTATATCCAAGGCATCTTCAAAGTAACGAATGCAGGCGCAGAAGCAGTATCAGGTTGGAAGTTTGCTTATGAGTCTCAGATGCGTCTTAAGGACAACGAAATGTGGAATGGTAAATATTATGGAGTTGTTGGTGACATACATACAGTAGCTAATTTTGATTGGAATGGAAGTTTAAGACCAGGTCAATCACTCGACGTAGGCTTTAATGCACGCTGTTATACTCAGTAATTGAATTCAGTTAGAACGCACTTCAAATAAACGCTAAAACAGTTTTCAAAGAGCTTTGACCATAAGGGTTCAAAGCTCTTTTCTATTTGGATGACGGTTTACCAGATTTCGTGTATCGACTTGTGTAATCCTTGATTTAATCAGTTTGCCTTAAAATAATACACACGAAATCGGAAACCTTCATTTGGATCAGTTTTTTGATTTTTAGGCTCGAGCCTCTATACTTGCATATGACTAGTTCGCATCTTCCCTTCAAGCTCAAACTATCTTATGGCATTGCCGATTTAGGTGCATCTCTTGCCTATGTAACTATCAATATATTCTTACTAAAATTCCTAGTAGATGTTGTCGGACTTAATCCAAGATTAGCAGGTCTGGCATTTTTGGTTGGGCGGGTGATAGATGCAGTGACTGACCCACTCATGGGCATCATAAGTGACAAGTTTCAAAGTCGATGGGGGAGACGTATGCCTTTTATATGGGCAGGCATTATACCTATCGGTTTAAGCTTTGCTTTGCTTTGGATACTACCAAGTTTGGCAGCTTTTGAAAACCAGATGCAGTTATTTGCTTTGACCTGTTTACTCTTAAGCTTTCATGCTATTGCATACACCATTGTACAAGTACCTTACCTTGCGCTTACACCTGAGTTAGCACCTGAGTATAGTCAAAGAACTGTATTAAGTAGTTTTAGAGCTGGTTTTGGAACCTTTGCCTCGATGATTGCAAGTGCAGGACCACCGTTGGTTGTTGCGCTTTTTGCAGTACAAAATGACTTAAGAGGCTGGGCTGCTATGGGCATTATTTTTGGTGGGATTATATCTTTGTCTTATTTAATTATGGCGCTTGGTATACAGCCATATGCTGTAGGGGCAAGTGGGGCATTTAGAGAGGGGCAGGGGGGGGCTCGAGCCCCGTCTCAGCTAAAACCTCAAGCACAAACAAACCCTTCTATATGGCAAAGTTATACCTCTGCTTTTGCTGCACATGGTTTCACAACAATTTTTATGTTATTTGTCGTAGTTACAATTGCTTTTGGTATAACATCCGCAGTTCTACCGTTTTACTTAGAACACGGTTTTGGCTTAACAGGTATTAATCAGACAGTGCCCATGGCTATTCTTTTTGGTGTAGCCATACTCTCACTGCTACTTTGGACTTTTATTTCAGGGCAATTAGGTAAACGCAGTGCCTTTGCAATTGGACTATTGATATTAGGTGTAGCCTTACCTTTACTTGTTTTTTTATCACCGTATGGTGGTTTATCAGCTCAACTTGTTGGTTTTAGTAGTTTGGCAGGAATAGGACTTGGTGCAGCCATGTTATTTCCTTGGGCTATGCTGCCAGATGTTGCAGACTTTGATGAGCAAGAAAGTGGTGAACGAAGAGAAGGCTTACTGTATGCCATTTTTACTTTTGGGCAAAAATTGGCTGTGGCTTTAGGAGCCTTTACGATAGGTCAGATGCTTGCTGCGGTGGGTTATGTTGAAGGTGCATCTTCACAAACTGTTACTGCGGTCAATGGTATTCGATTCTTTATGGGTGTTGTTGCACCATGTGTATTTTTAGCAGCACTATACTTCATCTGGCGTTATCCGATAACGAGACAAGCGCATTCTGATTTCATGTCTAAGAGGTAGTTATGGTATTTGCATTATTAATTCCAAATTAATTCCAACACGACCGATTCTGTTTTGATGTTCATGTTGACCTTACTATGTCTTAAATGGTGATACGAAAGCGTTTCTCGCTGCTGGATTTTTTTGCAACCACTATTTGTAGTGATAAACAAGCAGAAAACAAGCAGAGAACAAAGAGAAAAAAAGAGAAAAAAAGAGGAAACAAAGGAAAAAAAGAATTAGAGTGCTTTGAACAGCAAAATACTAGCAATCTTCCTATACCTTTGGCTATACTGAAGCTAATGCTAAAAGATGAACTTATCCTTCAGGCAACTGACAATATTAATGAAGCAAAGGCCTTAGCACAGCAAGGCGATGTGCATGGCTCAATGTCAGCCTACGAAGAGGCACTTAAGGATTTACATGCCGTACAACCTAGCAATGAACGAGATGTTTTGCTAGCACAAGTCTATTTAGCACGTTATGAGAATGCAGAAAAATTTAAGTTGTCGCCAGATATATCGGACTTGCGCTATGGCTATTCGTATGCCAAAACTACAAAAAATGTCAAGGTCAGGGGGCTTGCTGAAGCCCTTTGGCAATCTTATGAAGAGTAATATAGAGCAATCAAAGAGCAATATAGCGATTGAAGCGTTAGATGCTATATGCGTTAGATGCTATATTTAGATATATCTAAAGTGATAAATACTCTATAGAAGAATCGCATCTAAACTGTAGTAGTTACATTACATACATTATATACGTACATTATATAATTGTAGTGGTTATGTCTTAGAGTGCTATATTTTTTTAAAGTGCTATATTTTTTAGAAAACATAATTAAGTTGAGTATTATCGCTGAAAACTAACTAAATTTGTAGCTTAGAACTCAATTGCTTGATTTAGGCTTGATTTAGGCGAAAGGCTTCAAACTAAAGGCTTTTGGCACTGTTAATTACCAAAAAATCCCAAATTATAGAACCACTGAATCAAGAGTAAAAAGATTGCGCTGAATGGGTCATTTTTGCCTCTAAATGTTGGTAGTTTTGTCACTACGTTTTGCCAAAACCCACTGCTATTCTCAAGTCAACGCGTACGGCACAGTTTAAGTCACGCCAATGCGCTTTATATGTGTATCCAAATCGGTACTCACCCATATTTCTAAAGCGTCATAAGGTATTTCAAATAAATATAATTTGAATTTAGAAGTCTTATGTCTGCAGGAAGGAGGGCCACTTGGAAGCCCAAGGTGAGAAGCTACTTCAAGATCTCATTGCTAAAGAGCAAAATCTTGTTGCTAAAGTCCAAGAGAGTGAAGCTAAGGCCGCTTCTATGATTAAAGAAGCCCAAGCCGAAGCAGCACGAATCTTAGATGAAGCAAAAGAGAAAATTGCGACTTTAACTAGTGAGCAAGAGGCAAAAACTAACTCAGAAAGTGAAGAGATTCACAAGTCGATTTTAAGCGACGCTGAAACTGCTGCTGCTGAAATTAAGAAGTTAGCCACTAATAATACAGATAAGGCAATTAGCCTTGTTATGGAACGTCTAACACCATGATTACCTCCATGGACCACCTTACGCTCGTTGGACCAAAGAGTTCTGCTAAAGAGCTCTTGGCAGCAGTGCAGAACCTTGGTGTTTTGCATGTTGATCCACTTGAGCGTGAGGAACTTGGACAATTTCAGTTAGACGATGTAGATACCAATCTAAAAAATCGTTGGGATAGCCTTGCCAATAGAAGCAATAGCTTAATGGACATGTTAGGTGTCGATAGCTTAGCTACTAAAGGTGCAAAACTAGGCTCAAACGATGTTGATAGTTTGGAAGCTGAGTTGGCTGGCATTGCTGAGCAAGTTGAAAGTCAAGTTGCAACGCGTGCCGAAGTTAAAGATGAACTTGATGTAATTAAGACATACTTGCGTCCTTTTCGTGATCTTGCTCCAAACTTAGGACGTTTTGACGATAGTCGCTATCTACAAGGTACTGCTTTCTCTGTAGCTACAGATGAAGCTTATGCTGAGCTGGAAGCCGCGATTGCTGAAGAGATGCCTGAAAGAGTTGTTTTGGCTGCAAAGCCAAGCGATTCAGGTTATTTGGTAACTGCTGCTATCTCAAAAAATGATCATGAAGCTTTTATACGTATTTTAGGACGTTTAGGTTTAGCTGAAATGAGCCTACCTGGACAATATGCTGAGCATGACACTGCAAAAGCTGTCCATATTATGGAAGAGCGTTCACAAAGTCTGCCGAAAAAGCTTGAAGAGACTGAAGCAGAACTTGCAAGCCTTTCCCAGCAACACGGTGCTACTTTGAAAGCTATTTCTGATGAATCATCAAATCAGCAATCACGCTATAGTACAATGTCTGATTTGGCAGCAAGTAAGTACGGCTTTGCCTTACAGGGCTGGCTACCAACAGTGGAAGCTGATGCTGCGGTTGCTTCTTTGAATAAGCAATTCCCAGATGTTGTTGTTGAAACACGTCGTGCAGATGAACACCATGACCACAATGTACCAGTAACCTTCTCTAATCCTAAATGGATGCAACCTTTTGAGGGCTTATTGGGTCTATTTGCTCCACCCAAGTATGGTTCTTTTGACCCAACTTGGACACTTGCAATTTTCTTCCCGTTTTTCTTTGGTCTAGTTGTTGGTGACATTGGCTTCGGTCTACTGTTCCTTTTTATAGGTCTAGCAATGCGTGCTCGTGGTTTAGCAGGTAAGGCAATGAGTCTGGGACCACTAGGTGTAACAATTCAGCCTAAAGCACTAGGAGCAGTCACTGCTGTTATGTTTTGGTGTGCTGGTTGGAGCATATTGTTTGGGTTTTTATACGGCGAATTCTTTGGGAACTTCTTAGAATACTGGCCAGAGAATAAACCAATTTTTTACTATGAAAGTCACTACGAAAGTGACTACAGTAGTGAGCAGAGTGGTGATTATGCAGTAGATTCTGCCGTCAGTACTCTTGGTGAAACAGATTCACACAGTGCAGACGCTTATGGCACAGATTCACATGGTTCTGATGCTTATGGGGCAGACTCACATGGCGATGAGCACGGTGCAGCTGGTTTTATTCCAATTATTCTTCATAGAGTTACAGATACTACACCTATTTTGCTTCTTTCAATTCTCTTCGGAGTACTGCAAGTACTCGGTGGCTGGTTGATTCGCACTTATTATGGTTTTCGCCATGGTGATAAGAAGCATACTTGGGAAGGTATTGGTATGTTCTTTGGTTTGCTCGCTCTTGTGGTAGCTGTATGGGCAAATCAAACAGGAAATACAAGCTCTATAACTAATATTATAGCAATTACTGGTGGTGTCATATTTATGTTCTCTGTATTTATGGCTGGTATGCCAATTATGTTAGTTGAACTCGTGTCTAATGGTGGCGCTATTTTGAGCTACCTACGTCTTTTTGCTGTTGGTTTGTCTGCTGCACTTGTAGCAAACTTAGCGACACAACTTGGGTTTGCAATTAGTGGCTCACTGCCAATTATAGGACCTATACTAGGTGTTTTGGTTGCGCTTGTCGTACACTTACTTGCAATTACCCTGACAATTATTGGACACACCTTACAACCGCTTCGTCTCCACTACGTGGAGTTTTTTACAAAATTTGGTTTTTATGATGCAAATGGTCCTAAATATAATCCATTTCGTCTCCTTGGAGGAAAATAAATGAAAAAGTTTTTTAGTGTTATCTCTCTCGTTGCTCTAGCTTCAATCGCTTCAATGGCATTTGCACAAACTGGTGTTGGTGCTGGTCTTATCGGTGTTGGTGCTGGTCTTGCTATCGGACTTTGTGCTATTGGTGTAGGTATTGCACAGGCTGCTATTGGTAGTGCTGGTGCTGGTACACTTGCTGAGCGTCCAGAAGCATTCGGTCAAATTCTAATCTATCTTGTTATTCCAGAAACATTGATCATTTTCGGATTCGTTATCGCTTTCTTGCTTAACGGCAGTATTTAAGGTCAATTAATGGCAAATCTTGCAGCTATTCTTGATAAAGAAGCAAGCGCAGAGATTGAAGCTATCCTTTCTGAGGCGCAACAACGCGCCTCAGAAATTGTTGCTAAAGCTAAAGAAGAAGCACAGACACTGATTGCTCAAAAAGAACGTGCGCTTAGTAGCCAACATGAAGCTGCTATCGTTAGAGCAAAGAGTGCTGCACAACTTGCAGCTTCATCTTTAAAACTGCGTTCTGAAAATGATGGTGTTGTTGGCGTTTTTGACAAAGTCAACAATAGTATTAATGATCTAATGAAAGATAAAGGCGAATATAAAAAGGTTATGAATAATCTTTTTAAAGAAGCCTCTGGCGCTGTTGGTAAGGTTACAAGTGTAATTGTGAACCCTGCTGATAAAGACCTAATTGACGTTCCTAATGGCGTCAATATTGAAACAGACGATAATATTACTGCTGGTGTTAAGCTTCGTTCTGAAGGTAGTAACGCAACAGTCGAAAATAGCCTTTTCTCAAGACTTGATAGTCTTCGTGATGAGCTTTCTTCAGATGTTTCAAATATTCTATTTAAGAAGTGATGGTTAATTATGCCAAAGGATTTTGGCTATATCAATGCACGTATTAGAGGTATGAAATCAAAGCTTTTAGGGCCTGAGTTTTATGACAGTGCTTTAGATGCTACTGATTTTCCTGCTTTTTTATCGGTTCTTTCTTCTAGCAGTTATATGCGTGATATTGAGGAGTCTCAGTCACGTTTTGAAGGTTTGAAGATTGTTGATGATGCACTAGGTCGTAACTTTTATAAAACTGCACGCAGTATGCTTAATTTTTCAGATGGTAACCCTGGCGAGCTAATCTTAGCGTTGCTTATGCGTTATGATCTGAATAATATCAAAGCTATTGCCAGAGCAAAACATGCTGGGCGTGACGAATCTGAAATTATGGATAAGCTTTTACCTGCGGGTCAACTTAAACCAGCGGTTTTAGAGACGCTTGCGAGTGCTGGGGATATGGGAGCTGTTGCACAAGCACTTACCATGACGAAGACACCACTTCGTAAGGCTTTTAATAAAGCCTATGCACAGTATGCTAGCGATAATGACTTGTATGCAATGGAGCTCGAGCTAGATCGTGAGCACTATCGCGCTATTTCTCAAACGCTAAAAACTGCTAAACCAACTGCTAAATTTAAACGTTTCATGCAACTCGAAATTGATGCAACCAACCTACGTACTGCACTTAGTACACGTGGTCAAGATGTTAATAGCGATGAGCTTTTTGTTCGTGGTGGTAGAGAAATCAAAAAAGCAATGTTTGATGACATTGTTAACGATACTTCTGATGCTGCTTTACAAAGCTTGACAGCAACTTCCTTTGCTGATGTTGCAGAAACGACCGACTTTAACAGTGCAGAATCTGTGATTCGTTCAGTTTTAGAAGATACAACAAGCCGTTTGCGTTTTGAAGGTATGGATATAGGTTTAGTAGCAAGTTATTTGCGTACTAAAGAGTCTGAAGTTGCTAAGCTTAGATTGTTGGCAAGAGGTAAGTTCTATGGTGTTCCTAAAGATACCTTAGCAAAGGAGCTTGGACATGCCTAAGATGACTGTCTTAACAGATTCTGAAACCGCATCAGGTTTTCGCCTTGCAGGTGTAGAAGTACATGAAGCAACCATAGAAAGCGCACAAGCAACGCTTGAAGGCATTATTTCTAGCAATGAATATGGGCTAGTAGTTGTTGATGAAGGTCTAATCGAAGACCCAAACAAGGCAACTGAACGTGCCATGCGTGGTCGTAACCTCCCAGTTATCATGCCATTGCCTGGTCTTGGCTCTGCCTTTGATGAAGAAGCTGATGACGCTGCTGAATATATGAAGAATCTTGTACGTAGCGCAATTGGCTTTGACATCAAACTTGAGTGATACCTTCTAGCTGACTACAGCTATACATGCATTTATTAGTCTTAAAATAATAAGAATTAGAGTTTAAAAAACACAGAACAGCACTACGAGCTTAATTGGAGGTTTCTGTGGCAATCGAAGGAAAAATTAGAAAAATATCCGGACCAGCCGTGATTGCCGAAGGCATGATGGGCGCTCGGATGTTTGACATCGTTAGAGTCGGTAACGAGCGCCTTGTAGGCGAAATTATCCGTCTAGACGGTGATACAGCATTCGTTCAGGTTTACGAAGATACTGCAGGTCTAGTTGTTGGTGAAGCAGTTGTTTCAACAGGACTACCCCTAGCAGTTGAACTCGGACCTGGCATGCTTAACGGTATCTTTGATGGAATTCAGCGTCCGCTGGATAAAATTAAAGAAGCATCTGGTACTTATATTGATCGTGGTATCGAAGTGCAATCACTCTCACGCGAAGCAATGTGGGACTTCACACCAAGCGTAAAAGTTGGCGATGAAGTAAGTGGTGGTAGTATTTTGGGTACCGTACCAGAATTTGCAATGACACACAAAGTTCTTGTACCGCCAGATAAAGCTGGTAAAATCAAGAGCATTGCTGCTGCTGGTTCTTATAATGTTGATCATACAATTGCAACATTAGAAGACGGCACTGAACTACGTTTAGCTCACTACTGGCCGGTACGTCGTGCTCGCCCAGTACAAGAAAAACTTGACCCAATCAAACCATTCCTTACAGGTATGCGTATTCTAGATGTACTTTTCCCACTAACTATGGGTGGTACTGCTGCGATTCCTGGACCTTTCGGTGCAGGTAAAACAGTAACTCAGCAATCAGTTGCTAAGTACGGAAATGCAGACGTTGTGGTTTATGTGGGTTGCGGTGAGCGTGGTAACGAAATGACAGAGGTTCTTGTTGAGTTCCCTCACCTTGAGGATCCAAAAACAGGTAGACCGCTGATGGAACGTACCATTCTTATTGCGAATACGTCGAACATGCCAGTGGCTGCACGTGAGGCTTCAATCTATACAGGTATTACTTTGGCGGAGTATTTCCGTGACCAAGGTCTTTCTGTATCGGTAATGGCTGATTCAACAAGCCGTTGGGCAGAGGCACTTCGTGAGATTGCATCTCGCCTTGAGCAGATGCCAGCAGAAGAAGGTTATCCTCCGTATCTAGCATCTAGTTTGGCTGGATTCTATGAGCGTGGTGGCCGTGTTACTACTCAAGCGGGTGAAGAAGGCGCAGTAAGTATTATTGGTGCGGTTTCTCCTGCAGGTGGTGACTTTTCTGAGCCTGTTACACAGTCAACCTTGCGTATTACGGGTTGTTTCTGGGCGCTTGACGCAGGTCTTGCACGTCGTCGTCACTTCCCAGCAATTAACTGGAACCGCTCTTACTCACTGTTTACACCAATTCTTGAAGAGTGGTATGCGGAAAATGTTGCAGCAGATTATTCTGAGACACGTAACCGTATGATTACTATTCTTCAGCGTGAAGCTGAACTTCAAGAAGTTGTACAGCTAGTTGGTCCTGATGCACTTCAGGATAACGAGCGTTTAATTATTGAAGTTGGTCGTGTTCTTCGTCAGAACTTCTTGCAGCAAAACGGTTTTGATGAAGTTGATGCAAGCTGCTCAATGGGCAAAGCTTATGGCATGCTTCAAATGATGCTGAAGATGAACGATGAAGCAACCAAAGCGATTGAATCAGGTTCAACAGTTGACGATATCTTAGCTGTTCCTGTTATGGAAGATATCAACCGTTCACGCTATGTACCAGAAGACGAATTCGAAGCTTATAAGAACAAAGTTCTTAGTGAGTTAGATAATGCCTTCGCGGTACCGGCTTAAGGGGACTACTGATGAGTACATTACTTAAAAAAGAATATACAGATGTAAGCTACATTTCTGGTCCGCTTCTTTTCTTAGAAAATGCACCTGACCTAGCATATAACGCGATTGTAAACATCAAAGATGGTAACGGTCGTTTACGTGGTGGACAGGTTATTGATGTATCTACAGACGTAACAATCATTCAGGTTTTCGAAGAGATGTCAGGTATTGACCTTGCAACTACAACCGTTAACCTTGTTGAAGATGTTGCACGCTTAGGTGTTTCTAAAGAAATGATTGGTCGTCGCTTTAACGGTTCAGGTATTCCGATTGATGGTCTGCCAGAAGTTGTTGCTGAAAAGCGTTTGCCAATTGGTGGCGCACCGATTAACCCAGTAGCAAGACAAATGCCTGATGCGTTTATTCAGACAGGTATCTCAACTATTGATACGCTTATGACACTAGTTCGTGGTCAGAAGCTACCTATTTTCTCAGGTGCAGGTCTTCCTGCTAATGAAGTAGCAGCTCAGATTGCACGTCAAGCTAAAGTGGTTGGTGAAGACACTGAATTCGCTGTAGTTTTTGCGGCGATGGGTGTTACTCAGCGTGAGGTTACTTACTTTACAAGAGAATTCGAACGTACAGGTGCGCTTGCACGTTCAGTACTGTTCTTGAACAAGGCTGATGACCCTGCTGTAGAACGTCTTCTTACACCAAGAATGGCACTTACTGCTGCTGAGTACCTTGCATTTGAAGAAGGCTACCACGTTCTTGTTATCCTTACTGACCTTACAAACTACTGTGAAGCACTTCGTGAAATCGGTGGTGCTCGTGAAGAGATTCCAGGTCGCCGTGGCTATCCTGGTTACATGTACACTGATTTGTCAACCATTTATGAGCGCGCAGGCGTTGTAGAAGGTCTTCCAGGTTCTGTGACACAGATTCCAATCTTGAGTATGCCTGATGATGATGTTACCCACCCGATTCCTGATTTGACAGGTTATATCACTGAAGGTCAGATTTATCTTGAGCGTAGTTTGCACACAACAGGTACTTACCCACCAATTAACCCTGGTCCAAGCCTTAGTCGCTTGATGGGTAACGGTATTGGTGAAGGTAAAACACGTAAAGATCACAAGAATGTTGCGGATCAGCTACAAGCTGCATATGCTAACGGTCTTGATTTACGTCGCTTGGTTGCAATTACGGGTGAAGATGCGCTTTCTGATACCGATAAGCTTTACCTCAAATTCGCTGACGAATTTGAGCAGAAGTTTGTTAATCAAGGTAATGAAGATCGTGGCATTGATGAATCACTCAATATTGCTTGGACTATCCTTTCTCAGTTACCACAATCAGAACTTACGCGCTTGAGCCGTGATCAGATTGATAAGTACTATGGTGCTAAGATGGACGAAATGTGGGGTAGTTAAGAGACGGGTTTTAAAAGACCTAGCTCTTTTAACTTTAGGAGAAGCTAATTATGGCCGAAAATATTGCACCAACCCGTTCGAACTTGCTTCAACGCCGTGACCAGCTCAAGCTTGCTGGTAGAGGTGCTGACTTGCTCAAGCGTAAGCGTGATGCGCTAATTGGTGAATTCTTTAGCCTTGTTAAAGAGTCACTAGCAGCTCGCAGAGCCTTAAATGAGAGCACAAAAGAGGCATACTTTAGTCTGTTTCTTGCTAAGGCATGGGACGGTCCTGAAGAAGTCGAGAGTCTTAGTTTGGCATCGAACCAAGCGCTTGATGTTGATGTAACGGTTGAGAATCTTTTTGGTGTGAAAGTACCGATGGTAACAGCAGGAGAGATGGATAAATCACTTCCTTTTTCACCTGTTGGTGCTGGTGCGAAAACAATTGAGTCTGCTCAAGAGTTTCGTAAGCTAACTGAAGCACTTATTCAAGTAGCTGCAACTGAAACACGTTTGCGCCGTGTAGGTGAAGAAATCAAGAAGACGAGTCGTCGTGTAAATGCTTTGGAACAAATTGTTATTCCAGGTATTGGCAATCAGATTCGTACCATTCGTGATGTTCTTGATCAACGTGGACTTGAAGAAGTTACTGTTCTTAAGCGTATTAAGGCAAAGCTTGACTTAAAAGCTGCGGAAGAAAAAGCTGCACGTGAAGCTGCGAAAGCTGCTTAACGTTAAGTTCTAATTATTGAAAATAGTTAGCCCCTCTTAGGAGGGGCTTTTTTTATGGTATGTCATCTTCAGGACAGAATAATACCGAAGTGAATCATAAATGTCATAATCCCAGTCAATACACAAGGTTTTCAAGCCTTTATCCTTCGGTTATTTCGCAATCTTTGCGACTATATCTTTATGACATTCATCTTTCAATTTAGTATATGATGATAGAGTTTAGGTAATCAGCAGATTACAACGCTTGTTGTCAAACAAGGATTTATTTTCTGTTGAATTGGAAATAATATTTAGAGTAATACATGTAGTATTTTATTTAAGGTTTATATCTTTTCGCTATAAATGTGTAGTTAAATAGGTTACGGTGTTAAGTACAAGACCATAGTCATTTTCTAAACAATCAACAATAAGAAAACAGAAGATACTGAGACCTATATATATAAAACAAAAAAGGTCAATTCTTAAAGTTTTTGGAGTTCAATCATGAGTAGAGTACGATTACAAATTACAGCGCACAGCTTGATGTTTTTACTTGGTGTTAGTGCGGTTTTTGTTGCATTAGGTTATAGCGCAGGTTTTGTTGGCGACTTATTTTTTAATTTTGATAATACTATTCGTATTGTTGCAGGGGTTTTCTTGATATTCATGGGCATTGTTATGATGCGGATATTGCCTATTCCATTTTTAAATCAAGAATTTAGAACACATATGGCACGTAAACCTGGCGGTTTTGCTGGCTCATTTTTTGTAGGTCTCGCCTTTGGTGCAGGTTGGACCCCATGCATCGGTCCTATTCTTGGTGGTATTTTGGCGATTGCTAGTGCAGGTGGAAATGCTACTCAAGGTGCTTCTTTGTTGGCAGTTTACTCAATAGGTTTTGGTATTCCATTCTTATTAGCTGCTCAGGCATTGACTGCTTGGCGTAAGCTTAATAAGTACTCTGGTGTTATAGAAAAAGTTGGTGCAGTTATGCTGATTCTAGTGGGACTTGTACTACTTTTTGACCTTATGAGCTGGTTAGCCCCTTACTTATTAGTATTTGGTTCGGTTGAAAGTGTTTTAGGAGACAGCGCTGCTGTTAATCCCAGTTACTTTATTGCTTTCTTAGCGGGTGCATTATCGTTCTTATCACCTTGTGTATTACCGATTTTGCCAGGATTTTTAGCCTATTTAACAGGTATGAATTCGCAAGAGTTGCTTAATCCTGATTCTGTAGCTTTAGCCTCATAACGTTTTTTAGTTAATAATGTAAAGCCCAAGCAGCTAATAATGCTTGGGTTTTTTTACGTTTTGCTTCGTTTGAATCATTTTTGTGCCTGTGACTCATTTGTGCTAGTCAGGTTTGATATAACGTGTTATTAATGCATGTAGACAACTTTAGCTTATAATAAACTAAGGTTGATGCCGAGTCGTTTTGATAATTGTTTTTTTTCTTCTAAGTACCAAGGCGCAAATAAGTTCATCGATTCTGACCGCTAAAATACTGGAGATATACCGTTCTGTAGGGGATTAGTATCTAATCAAATAATGTAACTTAATTTTGTGCTCGTACTTAAACATAATTACGTTGTACCCATAGGAAAGATTGGAGGGTTAACGTGTCGATAAATTTATATGTAATACGCCATGCTAAAGCAGCGGACCGTGGTGAGGATTATCCTGACGATAGTTTGCGTCCTTTGGTGAAAAAGGGGCATAAGCAATCAAAGATGCTCAGTAGGGCTTTGGCTGTGATGAATGTTAGCTTAGATAAGGTGTGCTCGAGCCCCTACACACGTGCTACAGAAACTGCTGAAGCACTTAAAGGTCGTCTTAAAAAAGGCAAAAAAGTTAATGAACTTGCTAGTTTGGCAAGTCTTGATTACCACCAGTTACTTAAGGATTTGCAAGAGTTAGGGCTCGAGCCTGACAGCCATGTTGCCATCGTTGGACACGAGCCCTATTTAAGCGAATTTTGCTCTTTTATGCTTTCAGGTAGTACAGATGAAGTTGCTTTTAGCTTTAGGAAAGCTGCCATGGTGCATCTGTATGGAACCTTAAAAGAGGGCACTATGGTACTAAATAGCATGTTGCAACCTAAGATTGCTGCTGCTATTGTGCAAGAAGCCTATTCAGAAGATTGAGAATAATTTAGACAGGTTTTCTAAGCAGAGTAAGGTCCTTTAAGCCCAAGTGCTTCCATTTTAGAAGCGTAGCTGTTAGATGCAAGAATAAGCTCAGCAGCGTATTTTTCAACAAGCTCTGCTTTTCTATCCGTATCGTTTACAGAATCTAAGGCAGCCCAAATGCTACTGGCTTTTTCTGTCAACAGACGCAATTCATTCACAAGTTCTTCTTGCTCTAAAACGCCTTCTAAACACTGCTTGGTGACTTTGCCCACACCATCGACCGTACATGCACCAGCGTCGCTGTAGCCTTCTGGAAGGTTGCCTTTTAGGTTCATGACTTCTTTTGAGCGTATTGCTCGCATAATTTGATCAACGGCTTGTTTTGCACCTTCGACGCGGCTAATATGCTCAGTGTCTGCGGCGGCATGGGGGAGGAGCTCGAGCCTATCTCCAAATTCCTCAATCAGCGCCAGATAGGGTTGCATTGGTCCAGAAAGTTCACCAGAGTCATTCTTGAAAATATCTGCATCAATGCTTGCATAACGCACTTTGCCACTTTTTAAAGCTTGACCGAGTGCAGTAGCATCCACAAGTTCACCACGGTCGTAGTTGATGACAACAGCATCATCATTCAATACATTTAGAATGTCTCCATTGATAAGTTCCTGATTTGCATAGCGTCCAGTTGTGCTGTCTAAATTGCCAAGTCCTAAGTGCGGGCTGATGACATCTGCTCCGTTTGCAGCTTCTTTTACGCTTGTAGCGTAACTAAAGCCTTCAGATTCAATCCAAGCTTGGTGTGTTTCTCGTGCATAAATTTTGACCTTCATACCAAAAGCTTGTGCTAACTTAGCAACTTCACGTCCAATATTACCTGTACCAAGCACAGCTATAGTCTTAGCTTCAAGTTTTTCAGTAGGGTATTCACGTAAGTTCTTACCTGTATCAAAATCTCCTGCAATTACACGTTTGTGCAGGGCATCTACTGGTAAATCTGGCATGACTTTAAGTAGTGCTTTCATGACCATATGTGCTGTAGCACGACTGTTGAAGCTAGGTGTATTCATAAGCGGGGCAACACCACCTTCACCGTTACCACCACCCCAAGAGGCACTTTTCATATTGCCTGTTCCAGCACCGATACGCACGCCACCTTCTTTAAATTGTGACGCCTCAGGTAAGAAGGTTGCTGCTGCAATTACTGCATCGTACTGACCTTTATTAGTTATGGGTAATAATTCAGCTTCAGTGCTTAGGTGTGGTGCATAGGCAAAATGGATTTTGCCAGCGTCTAGAGTTGCACCTTCTGCAATAAGGTCATCGTGGAATATTCCGCCTTGCGCTTCAACATAGGCTTTTACTTCGTTGTAGTCTTGTGAACCATCTGCATTGAAGCGAAGCCCAACTGCATCTGCAATGAGTACTTTATAGGT
>CALDTA010000436.1:0-2796 GCA_937924455.1 uncultured Deinococcales bacterium | reverse complement strand
AGACCGTTAGTATCTGTAGGTACGATAACGACTTGCTCAGGGGATATGCCTAAGGTCTCAGCGACTACCAAGATAAAGCTACTATTGGTTCCTGAAATATCTACCGTACCCAGACTTAGACGAGCTGTGCCTTCTGCATCGACACCACATATGGCTTCAGATGATGAAGCACCAGCAGGCCATGCGCCTAGTGCGATGCCTACGGCTTCGTTTTCTTTTTTATTGGTCCATAGTGGGTGGCTTTTGATGCGCTCGAGCACAGCCCTAGCCCCAATTCCATCTGGCCACGGGTTACCAGTACCCTGTTTCACACCACCTTCAGTCACATTTTGCAATCTAAAGTCTAGGGGGTCTAAACCAAGTTCTTGTGCCATATCTTCAATGTTGCTTTCCATAGCAAAGCAAGCTTGTGGTGAACCTGGCGCACGGTATGCGCCAATTTGTCCACGGTGCGTATGGATTTCATAAGTGTCTATTTTTGAATTTGGCCAGTTATAACTTCCACCAAGGCAAATTGACATAAAACTACCGTGGGTAAAATTAAAGACCCCATTATTGGTGAGTATTCGTGCTTGCATAGCAGTTAAACTACCGTCTTTTTTAGCACCAGTTTTTAGTTCAATGATAATTTCAGGCGCAGGTGTTGTACTCAGAAAATCTTCGGTGCGAGAGAGTGACAACTTTACAGGTTGTTCCATGCAAAGCGCAACTGCACCTACCAATGCATCATAAATGCCATACTTTGCCCCAAAGCCACCACCTACGGCAAGCGGTTCAACCGTTACATCTCGTTCGGCTAAGCCTAGCGTTTTAGCAACAATGCTCCTGACTGCATATTGTCCTTGGGTACTCGTTCGGACTGTTAATCCTTTGCCAAGTGGTAAAGGTTCGGCAATGACAGCATGAGTTTCCAGATAGCCTTGATGTACCGCAGCAAATTTATAACTTCTGTCGATGACAATATCAGCCTCAGCGAAGCCAGCTTCCACATCGCCCCAGCCGTAATGCCCTTCTTTTGAAGCGTTATTAGGTTTATCAGCGACATCAGATGTAGTTTCTTCGTCACTGCCACCATGAATACTACTCATGTCGTCATCTTCTTCAGGCAGACCTTCAGGCCATACTTGAACGGCATCTTTTTTGATGGCCTCTTCAATATGAATAACAGCATCTAGTTCTTCGTAGTCAACATAAACCAGAGCAGCACCATCTGCTGCTGCTGCCTCAGTTTCTGCAACGACGACTGCAACAGGCTGACCAACAAAGATGACTTTATCTTTGGCAAGCGTGCAACTATTTCTTGAAACGATGGTTTTATCTTTAGTGATTAAATCTTCTGCCTTTAAAACTGCAACGACACCTTTAACATCAAGTGCTTCAGAGATATCGATGTCTACAATGTTGGCATGTGCATAGGAACTTAAAATAGGTTTGATGTGTAGCATGTTGGCAACAACGGTATCGGCCACGAATTTGGTATTACCTGTGACGCGTTGCATGCCATCAATGAGTGGTCTTTCTTTACCAATGTAGTTGTAATCTGACATTTTATTAAGTTCCCTTTCAGCACGTGTGCTACTTGTTTGCTAATAAGCATATCAAAAATCAGGCTTTATGCCTAAACTGAGTAGCTGAGTAGCTGAGTAGCTGAGTGTTTGTTTCATATGGATTTGTGTAAAAGTTTTTCGTTTTTAGAATAACTTCAGAGGTGTGTCTATCTCAAAAGGTGTGACTATCTAAAAGAGTGTGTCCATCTGAAAACGAAAAATATGATGCTTATGCCAGATAGATATTCAAACTTTAACAGGACGCACTCCTTAGCTGAATAAAAGTCCAGCTTTTTTCAGGCTGAGTGTTAAACAGTTCATTATGCTCAAACTACTTAGAAACACTTTTGTAGGAACACAATCGTTTCTAAAACAAATTTTTACTATTTTTTTCTTGGAGGGAAAAGATTATGTTAAAGAATAAATTATATTTAGTTTTGAGTTTAGTGATGGCTACACTGCTGCCCATCAGCTTTGCAGCGGGTGAGTATTATGGTTTTGATAGCTATGAAGCCTATTTGCAAAATTATTATGCATATGAGTCAGCAAGTAATTCAGTAAGCAATGCTGAGTTACCAACTGTGCCTACGAGTCCAGTTAGTCATTATGCAGCGACAGAAAATATTGAACTAAGAAGTGTAAGTGTGAATAACGCTGCGGGTGTTAGAACCATAAAACCAATAACAGTGTTTACAGCAACACCTGTAGGAGTTAATACAGTAGCGCAGCAGGATAATTTATCTGCAACAACAAGCCAGTATTACCAATATTATAATGGATTCTCGAGTTACGACGCTTATCTCAATAACTACTATGCAACTATAGGTAATCTTGCTGATGGTCGAAGCATCACACCTTCAAATCTGACACCACTACAAACGTCAAGTTGTTTAAGTGCTAATGATATTTTGAATATTGATGTTGAAGGGCAGTATCTGTCTTGTGATGGGACACTTTATACAGTAACGCAGAATGCAAATTCACCTGTAGCAACGCCAGAATTTGCTGTTAATTACAATATTGCTTATCAAAGAATTATTGATGTTAAACCTGAAGTCGTTACACCTGAAGTCGTTACACCTGAAGTAGCTACGCCTGTGTATGTATATCCAGAAGTAACTGAAATAGTAAGTGCGCCAGAAGTTGTTGCCTATAGAAATGTTCAGGCTTTAGACTTTCAAGTTGGATTTAGCTATACCTTTAATGATGATTTGAAGTTGACACTTCTTGAACTCAACGATAATCGTTG
>CALDTA010000435.1:0-3271 GCA_937924455.1 uncultured Deinococcales bacterium | reverse complement strand
ATTTCCAGTTTAAATTCAAGTGAAAACGTTTATAAAGAACCCCTTGGTCTTGTGGAACGCCTAAAGCTGTAAGACTTTGGGGACCAACCATCGCTACATTTTCTTGTTGTAATACATCTAGCAAATCTGAAAAGGTGTTGTGATTAATGAGCACATCTGCATTCATATGTGCAATATAGGGTCTAGTTGCTTTTTCTAAACCGACATTTGCAGCATGTGCCATGCTGTAATTCTCAGTTGTTATAAGTTGAACGTTTGAGAAATCTTTTTCAAGAAATCTTTTTGTTTCAGTTTTTAAATCAGTATCAACAACGATGATTTCGGCTTCGTTGCAATAACGCTGCAAGCGTACGAGACACTCTTTGAGTAAGTGCGGCACGTTGTAGTGAATGACTATAATACTAAGCTTTGAAATCAGTGGTTTGGAAATCACATAGATAGTTTACGTTATATTTTGAATTATTTAGAAGTGGCTATAGAACGCTCTTGTCTACAAGATACTTTTACCTAGCAGGCTCGAGCACATCTCCACCATTATCTCAGCCGTTGCATTTTTAGTATCTAAAATAGGATTAACCTCAACCAAATCAACACTAGTAATCTTTTCAGAAGCGGCGAAAATCTCCATAAGCAAGTGTGCTTCTCGGTAGCTTAAGCCCCCTGGCACAGGTGTACCTACACCTGGTGCAATCATAGGGTCGAGGGAGTCAGCATCAAAGGATACGTGGATGTAATCGAGGTGCTCGAGCTGTTCAAGCGTCTCGGTAGCAACTCGCGCTATGCCATGCTGGTCTATATCTGTCATAGTAAAAGCAGATATACCGTGTTCACGAATAAAGTCTCGTTCGCCTCTATCAACACTCCGTAGACCTATAAACACCACATCTTCAGCCTTAATGGCTGCGCCACCACCCCAAATATCTCGCAAACTATCATCGCCAAAGCCAATTAAGTGCGCTAAGGGCATTCCGTGAATGTTACCACTAGGACTGGTTGCAGGCGTGTTCACATCCGAATGGGCATCGACCCAAATAACCCCAGTACGTCCACGCTCACTGACACCAGCCACACTGCCCATAGAAATTGAATGGTCACCACCTAAAATGATAGGAATAGTATCGGCATCAAGCGTTTTCAGTGCTTCGTAGGTCGCTTGGCAAGCCTGTTGAATCGCAGCTTTATAGTGTAAGTTGTCATCTGCATTATCTGAATTAGTAGAGGCAACTGCTTCCGCTACGGAAACAGCAATGTTACCTTCATCGGTTACTTCATAACCTAGGTTTTCGAGGCTGTTAGCCAATTGAGCTAAACGTAGTGCGCTTGGTCCCATATCCACACCTCTACGTCCTGCGCCTAAGTCCATTGGGACTCCAAAAATGCTGAGTCTTTTTGTAGACAGTTTATGCATTTTATTCATAGATGATTCGAGTATACCATTATTCATTTGTGTATACACTCCCTAAATGTGCCAAAATTCTTGTTGCTTATTGTCGCCTATAGTGGGTGGGGAACAAGCCTGAAAAGAAGGGTAGCAGTCAAGCTCTTACGAATGCCTGAGGGTTTTATCACGAAATGCTTAGCAAGAAATCACGGTAAACCGACTTTTCTCTTACGAAAATATGATAGTAATATTGACTTCTCTAGTATATTGATTATTAGAGTCGTGAATTACTTGTCAGAAATATAGCGCCTTTAAAAACTATCGGCAAGCACTATAAGCAAGAAATCAGCACAGGTTGATTTGGTGTGAAATACTCTGAGATACAAATATTATGAAATACTTTGTTGAACTATCCAAAGAAACTAAGATTTTTGTGTTTGGTCTGCTAGACCATATCCTGCTGGCTCTAATCTTGTTAAGCTACTTTCTATGCGGACGATTCTTATTGACTATGGTGCTGGCAACTTGCACAGTGTATATAAAGCCTTAATAAAGACAGGGTTTGATGTTGAACTTTCAAGTGACCCACAAAAAGCAAGTCAGGCTGATGCCCTTGTACTGCCTGGTCAGGGACATTTTCGCCAAGTGATGGAGGAGTTCTTAGCATCTGGTTTCGAGCCTGTTGTTCGCTCACATATTGAGGCTAATAAGCCATTCTTTGGTATATGTGTTGGTTTACAGATACTTATGCGTTCATCAGAAGAAGCACCAGAGGTCCAAGGACTGGGTATACTTGATGGTGAAGTCAAGCGATTTCGTGATCCTAATGTTAGTGTGCCACAAATGGGGTGGAATGAATTTCATTCTTACGGTAATCCACCGTTACTCAAAGGTATAGCAGATGGTTCGTTTGCTTATTTTGCAAATTCTTATTACATAGACTTTGATGATGAATCCGTTGCTGGAGCAACAACGCAGTACGGTGATGTAACGTTTAAGAGTGCTATATCAAAAGGAGCACTCAATGCTACCCAGTTTCACCCAGAAAAAAGTCAGTCTGTCGGGCTCAAAATATTAGAAAATTTTAGAGCGATTGCTGAAGATCATAGCCCTATTGTTAGCTAGCTCTATTGCTAGCTAGCCCTATTGCTAGTTAGACAAACCGCTAGTTAGACAAATTGCTTTATAAAGACAGTGTTGAAATATACTTTAAAAATGTTGTGCTAATTGCATTAAGTAGACTGCATAAGCTAGTAAACAGGCAAATGCGAACTTATCTCTTGAGCGCATTCTCCGTGGTTTCAGCCATTTTTGAAGGTTTTTAATAGGTTGCATAAATGCTTCATTGCTTATGGCTTGTGTTAGGACTTTTGTTTTTGGAATCCTCTGTTGTCTCTCCTGCGAGTAGATTGTTTGTTTCAATCTCTCATTAAAAGTATCTCTCCCTAGTTTCTTCATGTAAGAATTTTGTCAGAGTTTAGTGCTTGAAAGATGTGTAAAGCTCAAATTGTTCTTTACGGTTAACTTAGGTTTTGAGCTTTAGAAAAGTACCGTTTTTCAGCGATTTTTTACATTCACATGAACAGGTTAGGTATCTTTAAATGAATATATGTGTTTGGTGGGCTATTAGAAAAAGGTTGATTCATTACTGAAAATGCCTTCACAATAGCCTTGATAATAGCCCTAATGGAGGAAAAAATATGAAATATCTAAGCCTAATAGTATTGGCACTTATAAGCGTTGGTTTAAGTATCGGTTGTGCTCAAGAATCAAATACATCCATACCACAGCATTTCGCAAGTCAATTTAGTGAAGCTTCGCAAACAAATGGTGATGTTGTTATTCTCTACGGTCAAGTACTTGATGTGAACGGCAGCGCCGTAGCAAATG
>CALDTA010000434.1:0-2681 GCA_937924455.1 uncultured Deinococcales bacterium | reverse complement strand
CAACAAGAGCTAGTAGAACCAAATCTTAAAAAGATACATGAGGAAATAGATTCACTCAATAAAGCTGCATGGGAATTGCGAGATAGTGACGTCCTAGAAGCACGCAAACAAATCGAAAAAGCAAAAACAATCATTGACCATTTAGCTAAACAAGGAAAACCTTACACAGAGGGTCTCGCCTTATACCTTAAGGTTTCTGCCTTTTTAATTTTCAGACAAAGAGAATTTGAAGAAGCACTCAGTACTGCCTTTGCTGCCTTGAGACTGTATACAAAGTTAGGCAAGACCAAAGACCTTGCCAAAGTGTTTAGCATCATCGCCATTATCTATATTGAACTCGGTGATTTTGTTCAAGCTTATACTTACTTGCTCAAGCAACTCAGCTTTGCAAAAGAATATGGTGACTTACTTGTAGCAGCAAGTGCCTCGCACGACATCGGACTGCTCTATGATGTACACACCGAAGATACAGCTCTAGCACTACACTACTTCGATGAAGCGCAACATGAATTTGAAAAGCTGAACCAAGCCTGGGGTGCGTGCATTACCAAAGCAAACAAAAGCGCTGTCTATATAAAAATGGGGCAATATCAAAAAGCGCTGAAACTTGCCAATGAAGCTTTAGACTACGGCATCACTCATGCACACGATACAGCTAAGTGCTACGGCTACTGTAGACTTGGTTCTGTTTATGCTGCACTTGAACAACCTACCGAAGCAATTACTAACCTCAATCAAGCTCTGATTTTATCTAGGCAATTAAGTTATGACGAAATCAGTGCCAAAGCTTTGCTAACCAAAGGGCAACTCTCTTTGGCTGCACAAGAAACAGAAGCTGCTAGAGACTTCTTTAATGATGCCATTAAAGCCAGTAAAACTGTACACGATGAAAGTATTTTGCGTGATTGTTATATTGGCATTTCAGACTCTTATAAAATTGAAGGTGATTTCCAAATGGCGCTTGTCACCTATGAGTCCTATATAGCTACAAACATCAAAGAAAAACATACGGAAAACAAACGTAAGCTACACAATATCGAGCTCATTAAATCAATGGAAGCCATGCGACAAGATGCTGAGGTTACCAAAACCCAAAATATCGCCTTAGTCGAAAAACTTGATGAACTCAACAAACTACAAGAAGAGCTATACCAACTTAGTACACGAGATGCTCTCACCAACTTGCACAATAGACGCTACGCAACAGAACAACTCAATATCATCTTTGGTCGTGCCAAGGTTCAGAAGTTACCACTATGCATTGCCCTACTAGATTTAGATCACTTCAAATCTATCAATGACAGCTTTTCTCACCTTATTGGCGACACAGTGCTTAAAACAGTAGCCAAAATTTTAAGCGATTCCATGCGAGACATGGATATAGCAGCTCGCTATGGTGGTGAAGAGTTTCTACTCGTCTTCCCAAATACTAGCTTAAAGGGCGCAATTACAGTATGTGAACGGATTCGAAAAACTATTCAGGCACACGACTGGGAACAGCATACTGCTGGTTTAAAAGTCACCACTAGCATTGGTGTTGCACAAAGTTCAGATGAACGAGATTTTGAATCTTTAATTGCAACAGCAGATAAGTTGCTCTATGAATCAAAAGAAAAAGGTAGAAATACGCTTAGCTCTGCTTAGACATTGACTACCTTCTACCTTACTTCAACAACAACACTCAACACCTCAACAACAGCTTCAACACCTCAACAACAGCTTCAACTTTTCAGTGCAACTTTCAATGCAACTTTGAATGCAAAAGGTATACAAAAATAATCATCGCAAACGCAAGATAGATAAGCAAACAAGTGCCCGCCCGTATATCTCCTTTTTTTTCAATCTAGCCTGTGTAAAAATACTAGCTAGATGAAAACAATTTCTATACTAGGTTCAACAGGATCAATCGGCACACAAAGCCTAGATGTTGCTCGTTGGCGTAATTACAATGTCACGGCACTAGCCGCAGGGCGCAACATTGATTTACTAACAGAACAGATTGCTGAATTTAAACCTGACTATGTAGCTTGTCAGGATGAACAACTTTCTACCCTAAAAGAAAAGCTTGTAGGCACAGCTCATCAACCGAACATCATCAGTGTGAATGAACTTGCTGAAGTCGAAGTTGATACTGTGGTTGCAGCTATTCCAGGCATTGCAGGGCTCGAGCCCACCATCAAAGCCCTCGCAAAAGGTCGTCATGTAGCGCTTGCCAACAAAGAAGCTATGGTAGTGGCAGGACCACTTGTCTGGGAAGTAGCTAGACATAATGAGGCAAGCCTAACCCCGCTGGATTCTGAACACTCTGCCCTATTTCAGTGTTTAGTTGGAGAAGCAAAAGAAAGTATAGACAAGCTCGTACTTACAGCCTCAGGTGGTCCATTTCGCATAGAACCAGCAGATCTTTCAGGGGTTAAACCTGAACAAGCTCTCAAACACCCTAACTGGAGCATGGGCGCAAAAGTCACTATAGACTCAGCTACACTTTTCAATAAAGGCTTAGAAGTGCTTGAAGCACATTTTCTCTTTGAGTTTCCACTTAACGATATTGAAGTTGTCGTGCATCCACAATCACTCATTCATGGTCTAGTGCGCTTCACAGACGGCAGCATCAAAGCACAAATTGGTCCACACGATATGCGTTACCCTATCCAATACGGTATTGAATACCCTAACCGACC
>CALDTA010000433.1:0-3824 GCA_937924455.1 uncultured Deinococcales bacterium | reverse complement strand
TATGAATGCACCCGTAAAAGGCTTTAACATTCGTCATCATCTTACTTTTTAAAATAGATAGTAACTTGTTTGTACTGACGCAAAATCACTTAGGGAGAGTTGAGTACCTGAAAGTTTCTAGCAGATACGGCTTGATTTTGTAGGGTACTTTTCATAAACAAATGACAAAAACGCAGCAATATGTGTTGATATTTTTAATTGTTTTGATTGCCTGTTTAGGATTTTTTGCATATCGACAAACCAATAAGAATCTTGGTGCTAAGAATGCAAGCATCGAACAGTTTCCATTTATGGCAGCGCTTGTGCTTAGCAGAGACATGCACTTGCAGGAAGGCATTTATCCTCAAGGACAGCGTTGGTGTGGTGGAACACTCATAGCTAAAACTTGGGTATTGACAGCAGCACACTGCATAAAAGATCCACCTTTTGCTAATTTTGGCATTAGTGAATCAAATCTTGGGGTCATGTTGGGTGATGACCAGATTATCAATCAAAAGGCACATCCACACAATATATATGCCGTTAAGCAGATTATTACCCATCCTGATTTCAAACTGAATAGCAAAGAAAATGATATTGCGCTTTTGCAGCTCGCTGAAGTACCTAAACGGGTAAATAGTAAGGTATATCCTTATGCAAAGTTGCCTACAGGGAAGGCTCGAGCTGGTACGGGAGCGGCCGTACTAGGTTGGGGAGATATTAAACGCTTCGACCCTTATGCAACAAACGATCAAGGCACTGCTGTCATGCCAGAAGACCTTAAACGTATGAATGTCAATGTGCTCTCTAGAGATGATTGCCAAGAACGTTACCTCCGTACACCAGATGGAACTTACATGCTCTATGGTGGGATGGTCTGTGCTCATAAAGAGCGAGGTAAAGATGCTTGTGATGGCGATAGTGGCGGACCACTACTTAGCAAAGCTCAACCTTCTTGGCTACATGCACTCTCAATTCGTAAATCATGGGATTTGGTTGGTGTTGTAAGTTGGGGTGTTGGTTGTGGAATTGGTTTTCCAGGTGTATACACAGATGTATCTTTCTTTAAAGAATGGATAGACACACACATCCAAGATAATCGCCCGTGGTTTAGAAAATGGTGGGATAACCGTTTTGGGTAATTGTCTTGCTTGAATGTTTTAGAAACACTTTTTTGGTTTTATCTAATGATTTTTGTTATTGAGAATGAAATGGCTAGCTGCTAAAAAAAGAAGCAAATCTTTAGGAAATAGACAAGCTGTAAGCTATCTATATCTTTAACCCCTAATCAAAGTCCTTAGATCCCCCCAATCCTTTCTAAGGACTTTGTCTTTTTTTGTATAGCTTGTTTGTACTTTATCTACGCAAGCTCTTGTCATCATCCAAGTCAAGAACGTGTAGCATGTCAAGCGCAACGCCTGTACCTTCAGCAACACAATCCACAGCATTTTCAGCTACGACCACAGGAATACCTGTGACTTGTCTGAGTAATTCATCAAAATTGTTGAGTAAGGAGCCACCACCAGTCATGATGATGCCACGGTCAATAATATCGGAAACGAGTTCAGGCGGTGAGCTTTCTAAGACACGTTTTACACCATCTGCTACCTTGCTTAAAGGTTCACTAAGCGCAGCCACTGTGTCTTCAGTATTGATTTGAATGGTTTTTGGTAGACCATTGATGAGGTCACGCCCACGCACCTCAATGCTCTTAATATCTTCAGGACTCTTAATAAGCGCAGCACCTACACGCATTTTGACTTCTTCAGCCGTACGTTCACCAATCAGAAGATTCTCTTTCTGACGGATATAGCGAATAATCGACTCATCAAATTCGTTACCAGCAATACGGAGTGACTCAGAAACAACGATGCCACCAAGACTGATAACTGCAATATCAGTAGTTCCCCCACCAATATCCACAATCAAACTACCATTTGGTTCGCCGATGTCAACACCTGCACCAATAGCAGCAGCAAGAGGTTCTTCAATTAAGTAAGCTCTACTTGAATTTACTTCTCGTGTTGCTTGAAGAACAGCACGTTTTTCTACCCCTGTAACGCCTGAAGGTACACAAACAATAATATGTGGCTTAAAAAAGCGTCCCATACCTGTTTGCGCCTTACGGATAAATTCCTTGAGCATTTTTTCAGTCAGTTCATAATCTGCAATAACACCATCACGCATAGGACGAACAGCCTGAATTGTGCCAGGTGTTCTTCCTAGCATATGGTAGGCAGCATCACCAACTGCTTTGACTTCATTTGTAACAGTACTTAGCGCAATAACCGATGGCTCACGCAGAACAACCCCTTTGCCTTTTACATATATAAGGACAGTGGCAGTTCCTAAATCTACGCCAATTTCTTGTCTCCAGGGTTTAAACACTTTAATTTCTCCAGAATTTCATAATTTCACAGTAATAATACAGTAATAAATTTTAAAGATAGTCAAGCTATCGTTAGGTTTAAGGTTAGTACTAAAATCTTGCTTGAACACTTAGTACTAGGTTTGAGCACTAAGAGTAGTTAATTCAGTATGCAAAGCAGTGCAAGGTATTACTTACTAGTGCAAGGTATTACTTACTATAAGGTGTTACTTTCTCAATCAATATTTGTAACAGTACTTATTGAGTTATTACAGTATAACTCGCATTATGATTAAACATCACAATAAATGAGCACGCCTGCGTGACACTAATGGACTACTTTAACCCACATTAGTAACATGTTCATGATGAATGTACCATATGAATGTATCATGCTATTCAAGCAATTCCAAAGTAGTAAAAATGAAATTTATTCATTAAATTTTGGTACTTGCATTGCTACTAACACTGCTATTCACCCTGTTGTTCATACTGGTGATTACATTGCTGTTCATACCGCTATTTACACTAGTTACACTGGTAATGACATTTACGTGTAGTGTACTTATAACCTAGTAGTGTACTTACATAGTAGCAAAACATTTTAGAAGTTATAAACAGAATTGATATTCGACCAGCTAATGCTCATGTCTTGAGATAGATCAAACTCATCAGGTAAGAGAATAACGCCTGTTACAGGTGTTTCGGGGCTCACATCTTGATTATCACCGCTTAAAAGACTTACTTCAGTTGGATAACTCGCCTTAAAGCTTTTACTGCCTTGTTGAAAATTGAATTCTGCCTGCCAAGAACTGGCTTCTAAACTGCTCAAAGCAAAATATAAAACATTTTTTTCTTTGATATTTCGACTAAAGCGTTCATAGTGGTTACGTTGTTCAGGAAAAATACTTTTTAGAGAGTCTATATCCATCAGAAAAAGGTTTTGCTGTGCTTCGCCACGTTCATTGACTCGGTAAAAACTGAGTGCTGAGCTCCTATTAGCATCAAATTGTAAGATTTCCCAAGAACCACCAAAGGTATTGCTGATGGTTTGGATAAGCAGATTGGTTGATTTATTCGCAGCAAATAGCTGTGAATTGCGTTCATTTATGCCTAAAATTGCTAAAAGCTCATCAGGTGCGTACCATGCATCAAAACGTTTGTAGACAGGACGTGCTAGAGCTAAGCGCCTTCTTTCTTGGTTATTTTCTTGCCAAACGACATCAGGTGAGTCATCGGTTAGTTTCAAGATGCCTTTAGCAGTTTGAATATATAAAGATTTTCCTGAGAGTGTTGTTTGAGCACCAATAAACTGACTAGCATCGTTGAGAGCGACATATAGCTCACCACTCAGATAGATAGCTCGTACACCGTTTAGTGTGTTGTTGGGGAGACTGGTGTTCTGGCTTAACACAGTAGTAAAAAGCTGTGCTGAAAAAATGACGAATACTATAAGTTGGAAAGTTGCCTTTGCTGT
>CALDTA010000432.1:0-10902 GCA_937924455.1 uncultured Deinococcales bacterium | reverse complement strand
TTCAGCACAGTTACATGGTCCATAGGCTGCATTTTCAATGTTGCAACCTGAATAAATTTTCCCTGATTTTGTGACTAAGGCAGCCCCGACTTTATAGTTTGAATAGGGCACATAGGCGTAGGCTCGAGCCTCAAGCGCTGCTTGCCACAATACTTCTTTGCTCACGTCTCCGTTTATCATTAATACAGCAAGTTTAGCACGACAAAACACAACATTTCTGTGGATTATCAGGCAAGTGCTCGTCTAAGCACTTTGTTATACTTTAACTCTGATGCTCATAGAGGTTACAGCCTAATCATGAACTTGCTTTCTGACCCAAGAAGACGCATTGGTCTAGCAATTACCGCTGTAGGACTCCTACTCGTAGTCCTCAGTAATTCCTTTATGGGCTGGCTACTTATCATCGTTGCTGGAATAATATTTGCTTGTTTAGCACTCTTTCGAAAAGAAAGCTTATGGCTGTTGCCAGGTTGTTTACTTATTGGCATTGGTCTAGCTACCTGTCTAACCTACGGTGACTTTATCGTAGTAGATAGGGGCAAAAAAGGTGGTGTATTCACCTTTGTTGCTTCACTGGGTTGGTTTTTGGCTACTTTCTTATCAACACGAACAAATGGCAGGCTACTCCTGTGGACCATCATTCCAGGTACTTTGATGATATTTCTTGGTTGGGTGGCAATCACTCGTGAAGTGCTCTATATTCCACTAACCTTAATTCGAAGTTATTGGGCTTTTATCGTTGTTGCAATTGGGCTATTTATTTTTTCCCAAGATTTAATTCCTTCAAGTGATGTAGGGCTTTATGATGATGTTGAAGAACTAACTGAAACACCAACTCAAACAAGTGAAACGACTATAGAGCAAAAACCATCTTAGTCAAGCAAACCTTAGTTAGGGTGCGTCCCGCTCAAGGTTGAAACGTACATGACTATATCTATATAGTTTCCACCATCGTTTGGGACGCACCTCGGCAGTTTATAAATGAACATAAAAACTGTTCATTACACTTCGTTTGAAAACATGCTATTCAGACTAAAATCATCTTTCAACCTGAAATGGGACGCACCCTTAGTTAAACAAACCCCAGTCAAGCAAACCCTAGGCAAGCAAACTGGTTAACCAAATCCTAGCTAAACAAAAAAGTGGCATACAAATCATGTATGCCACTCACAAATTATCGCAATTTAAAAAAGCAATTACTGATTTGCCATTCCCTCAGATGTATTCGCCGCACCTACAGCAAAGAAACCCATAATCCCATCAAATAAGCCTTCGGCTAATTTGTCACGGTAAGCCTCTGTTGCTAATAGCTCGCCCTCTTCGGGGTGATTTACAAAACCAATTTCTACTAAGACCGCAGGGCTTTGTGCATTTCTAATGACATAAAAGTAATTTTCTTTGATACCTCTATCTTTAGCCCCTGTACTTGCAACCATATTTGACTGAATTGATTCAGCAAGAATCTTGCTATAACGCAACTGTTCTTCTGAAACGATGTCTAAGAGCGCTGCATTGAAGCTTGATTGTAGTTCTTGCGTTAGCTCCACACCAATCTTACCGCCACCGTTTTCGGTGATAGCATTTTGCAATATAGATTCATTAAGAGGTTTACCAAAGACCCACGTTTCTACACCGTGTGCATCACGGTTTCTTGCTGCATTCGCATGGATAGATACAAAGAGGTTTCGTTCGATGGTCGCTTGCTCGGCTCGAGCTGCTAAATCTGCTCGCTTACTGCTCTTCAAGCTAGCGTCCTTCTCACGTGTCATAATGACTTCAATACCATATTGCTCTAGCAACTCTTTAAGTTTCAGTGACACATCAAGCACGACTTCTTCTTCTATAACAATGCCACTAGCACCTGGATCTACACCACCATGTCCAGGATCAATCACAACAGAAAAACCAGATAAACGCTGAGGAGCAGATTCTGCCTGTGCTACTTGTGGTGCCTGTGCTGCTTGTGGCGCTTGCGGTGCTTGAGAAACAGGTTGATTCGCTTGAACTACAGGCTGTGCTGCTACTGGCGAATTATTTTGAGCTGCAACAGGAGCAGATTGAGACGTACTCGCGACTGGCAAAACTTGTACAGCAGTAGCTTGCATTTCGTCAGCAGTAGCTGTTGGCACTGTATTTGTTGGTGAAGGTACTGGTGCTTGTGCAATAGGTACAGCAAAAATATTTGAAGTTCCAGCACCTTGAACTGGCTGAGCAGGCGTATTAGGTGTTGGATTAGATGCTTGAGTTTGCACAAGACCCTGTGGAGCTTGTAGACCTTGAGCTTGTAGACCTTGAGCTTGTAGACCTTGAGCTTGTAGACCTTGTGGAGTTTGTGCCTGTATTTGGGTCTGAACCCCAGCCTGAACACTAGTAGCTACCCGAGAAGCATCAAGCTGTACACCATTTGCCTGTAAATCATTAGCCTGCAAACCATTTCCATTTACCTGCAAAGCATCTGGCACAAGTTCCTGAGAGGAATCAATAGGATTCGCCACCAGAGTTCCATTATGAAGCAATAATTGCAATTGTTGGATTAACATAGGAGACAACATGCTATGACGCTGTGCTGCCTCAGCATATAGAGGTGATGAAATCGGCGCAACCCCTGTAATCTCTTCACCAAAATCTATATACAATACTTCTTGAGGTCTCGTAGCACTTGGAGGCAATGTTCCAATTCTATAACCATACCCATCATCACTCATTAGATAACGTGTTGTTACGACTAATGCCAACGTGTTATCAATCAATTGATAACCAATATCTGATATAAATCTATCTTCTTGTGCATAGGCAAAGCCAAGTGCTTCCATATTTGGAAGCGTGATAATCAATGTATTGGCTCGTACCAAAATGTCATAACCACTACCTACGGGTAAATCTAAAGCAACACGTGTGTAGGTATCATGCTGACCAATTCTAGGTTTAGCAATTCTTTGAACTGCAGCAACAGTCGTATTTTGTTGTTGTAGCTGCTGATTTTGTGGCGTAGGCTGCGTCACTTGTGGCACTTGAACCTGTGGCGCTTGTAGCTGGGGCACTTGAACTACAGGAGCAGTAGTTGGCGCTTGCCCAACTTGCTGTGCTAGTTGCTGTGCTGGTAACTGATTACCCTGAGGCGCAGGTTGTGTTATAGATTGCGTCACAGGAGATGAGACTTGAGCTTGTGGCTGTGTTTGAACCTGTGTTTGAACCTGTGTTTGAACCTGTGTTTGAACCTGTGTTTGAACCTGTGCTTGAACCTGTGTTTGAACCTGTGCTTGAGTTTGGCTAAGTGCTGAGGACTGATTTGCAACTTGTGTAAAAGTATCAGCAAAGGTGCTAACGTTAAAACGCCCCGAACCTATGGAGCTGTCAAAACTGCTCGAGCCAAGAAACAAATTCACCAACACTTCAAGTGGGACATAGATAATGCCACTACTTGATGTTATACCCAAAGCACTTTCTACACCCTGCCCATTATAATCAATTGCATTTGCTGTTCGTTGAACACCAACAGCCACATCAGACGTAGTCTGTAAGCGCACAGTCTGACGTCCACGACGCATATAAACGTAGTTGTTTACTTCATCTATTTGCGTATGTGCAGCAAATTCACGAGCAAATAACCCTAGTTCCATGTATGGGTCTGTGTATAGGTCTGTGCTACTTGCCTGCCCAGAAAAATAACAAGCAACTTTGCCCATATATCTATCGTTCAAAGTAACTTCATGAACGCACTCTTGAGCTTGCGTTGTTACACAAAAAGCTAAAGTCAAAACTATCAAAACTATTTTTTTAGAAAAATCACACAAATATTGTGGATATCTGCTCACACTCTTCACCCTATCACCTACAACATCCTGACAAGATTCTAGTCAAATCTTTATGGATTTTATCATGCATAGAACAACAGCAAACCAAAAAATCTATCAATCCAATATGTACTGAATTTCAATATTTATGCCATGTAACTAGTTACACTGTTGTATTAACCGAATTTGCATTCCTAGTTGTATCAACCTAGTTGTTTGAATCTATTTAGTTCAAGCAATATTGTTTAAATTTCAAACTATTCAAATCTATTTCAAACTATTTCAAGCTATTTCAAACTATGCAATCTCTTCTCTTCTTTTCAAATACTATCATTTCATCATCAAAAGGTGTGTCCTAAATGATATCTGTCTTCAACTATCCAAACTAAACGCAAGTATTCAAGTATTTAGAGACAAAAATCAATTTTCAACACAGCGCAATAAAGACGTTACTCAATAGCACAATATCAATTTTCACTACAGCGCAATAAAGACCTTATTGAAAAATGACGGACTTAATTACAGAGCTAGCAGACTGAACATACACAGTTATATTAAGACATAAAATTTCGTCATTAGCTCAAAATAGTCAGGTACTAAATGAGGATATTTAGAATCTTGTAAGTCCTATGTATATTGTGTATACTCTCGGTCGAAGCTGTGTCCAGTTTCATCTATCTCAACTTTTATGTTTTTAGTGCTGAGATTTAGTACTGAGATAGAAGCTAAGCCCCTTTTTACAGGTTAAGGCTTGATTTAGAGAAATCAAGTTGGGATTAGCTTTAGTCGTCTTTTTGAAGATGGCTATGGGCTAGGCTTTTGTCGTGTATTTTTTAGGTGAATTGATAAATATGAGTAATGATTTAGAACAACAAGCAATAGAAATCTTAGAGCCACTTGGTTATGAAGTGCTCGAGCTCGATATATCGGGTCATGCCAATAAGCGGCGCTTGTTGTTACGTATCGACCGTCTTGATGGTCAGCAGGTAGGTATGGAAGATGTCACGCAGGCAACTCGTGTTTTCGGGCTCGAGCTAGACCGCTTAGACCCCTTCAGTACCCCCTACCAGCTAGAAGTCGAGTCACCAGGACCTGAACGTCCTTTAAAAACAGAAAAGCACTTCAAACGATTTATCAATCTCTTGGTTAGGGTAAAAACACCGTCAGAAAGTTTTAAAGGCAGAGTCATAGCTGTAAATAGTGAAACTATTACCTTTGAAATCAAAGAAAAGTCTGAAATAAACAAGAAAGAAATTCGTCTAACTGACATCAACAGTGCTCGTCTGGCTGAATGGCCAAAAGAGCCACGGTAATGACTAACAACTACTAGCACGGTAATTACTAGCACGGTAATTACTAGCACAGTAACTACTAACACAGTAATTACTAGCCGTGATTACTAACACAGCAACTACTAGCCGTGATTACTAACACAGTAACTACTAGCAAAGTGATTACTAGCACGCTAACTACTAGTAAGTAGGAGAAAGGAGTCTTAATGAATAAAGAGTTTATCGATGCACTCGGTCACTTAGCAGCCGAGCGTAACATCGAACCAGAACAGTTACTAAACAACTTTGAAGAGGCCTTACAACAAGCTTTTGAGCGCAATGTTGAACCTGGCAAGGAAATTGAAGTTAATGTCGATTCTGATACAGGTGAAATCGAAGTCCTCATTATCAAACGAGTGGTTGAAGTTGTCGAAAATGAAGACACAGAAATCATTCTCGAAGAGGCGCTAAAACTAGATGACGAAATCGAAGTTGGCATGGAAATGGAATTTCCTGTTGACCCAGAGAAATTTACACGTATTGCAGTACAAACTACCAAACAGGTTATCACTCAAAAAATCCGTGAAGCAGAACGCCAAGTGGTCTTTGAAGAGTATAAAGACCGTGTTGGTGAAGTCATCACTGCTGTCGTAGCAAGGGTGGATAACAAACGCAATGCCTTTGTAGACCTAGGTCGTGGTGAAGCCATCATGCCACCAAAAGAGCAAATTCCAGGCGAACGCTATATGGTAGGTAGTCGCTTGAAAGTCTATATTGCTAAAGTGGAGCTATCAACACGTGGTCCAAGCATTTTGGTTTCAAGAGCAGCACCTGAACTGCTCAATTACCTCATGCGCCAAGAAATCCCAGAAGTAACTGATGAAACCGTAGAGTTAAAATCAATCGCACGTGAAGCTGGGCAACGCTCAAAAGTAGCTGTTCACAGTAACAATCCAAACGTTGACCCAATTGGTGCCTGTATCGGTCACAAAGGTGCCAGAATTCAAGCTGTTACTAGTGAATTGCAACGTGAACGTGTTGACATCATCATGTGGGATCCTAACCCTAGAGAGTTCATTCGCAATGCTCTCTCCCCTGCTAAAGTAGGTATTATTGAAGTAAATCCTGAAGAAATGGTTGCCAAAGTAACTGTCGCCACTGATCAACTATCGCTAGCGATAGGTAAAGGTGGACAAAACGTCAGGTTAGCAGCAAAACTTACAGGCTATAAAGTAGACCTAGAAACAGGTGAAAATGTTTCTGACCTAGATGCTGCTATGCACGCTGCTGCGCTTGACCTTGATGACTTGGTCACAGCGAAAAGCGAAGATTCTAATGCTCGCTTTGATGCACTTTTCGAAGCAAAAGCTGCCGCAGAAGCCACCAAAAAAGAAGAGGAAGAAAGTGTCAGTGAGGCTGCAGATGATGTGTTTAGCGCTGCACTCGCTGAAGCAGATGCACCAAAAGAAACGGTAGAAAATCCATTTGACGCTATTTCTGCACCTCTTGAAAGTGATGTAGAAAAAGAACCAGAAGAAACAGCAGAAGAAAAATCTGAGTCAGAAGAAAGTTAAGTCAAGCATATGTCAGCTCGTCAGTTAACTCATCCTAAATTAGCATCTAAACACATACCCATGCGTCGTTGCGTATTGTGTAGAAGTAGCAAGCCACAAACTGAGTTAATCCGCTTTTACAAATTGCAAGATGGTAGCTGGCAATTGGATAGTTATCACTTTGGAAAACAGCTCAAAAGACTGAAACTACTAGAGTCTAATAAATCTACTAAACCGCCTGGTCGTGGCACTTGGATCTGTATAGACAATAACTGCCACAATCCAAAAAAGTTAGCTTATGTTTTCAAAAAACAAGCTTTAGAAATTGAAGAAATATTGAAAGAGCTTGATGTAAAGCTAGCAAAAATAGCGAGTCTAGCAAAACAAGAAACGTCTCATCTTGAATCGACAGGTACAAGCTTGGGAAAAGAAGAAGAACTGAAAGAAAAATCTACAAAATTCCACTCTGGAGGGATGAATGTCTGAAAAAGTCCGAATCTATGAACTAGCCAAAACACTCGAGTTAGAAACCAAAGAAATGCTTGCGATTCTCGATGATATGGGTGTTGAATACAAATCACACTCAAGTACTGTTGAGGCTGATATCGCTGACACTATTCGCCAGCTCGTTGAAGAAAATCGTGCTGAAGCAGCAGAAAAAGAAAAAGCCGAAGCTGAAGCTACCTATAAAGCAGGTTTGCCAAGTCGTGCCCCTGTTGTAACGATTATGGGTCACGTAGACCATGGTAAAACAAGCTTGCTAGACTACATTCGAAACACAAAAGTGGCAGCCAAAGAAGCTGGTGGCATCACACAACACATCGGCGCTTACCAAGCCGAAACACCAAATGGTCTTATCACTTTTTTAGATACGCCAGGTCACGAGGCTTTCACAACTATTCGCCAACGTGGCGCAAATGCTACTGATATTGCAATTATTGTTGTTGCTGCAGATGATAGCATCATGCCACAAACCCGTGAGGCAGTTGCTCATGCTAAAGCAGCAAAAGTTCCTTTGATTATTGCTATCAACAAGATAGATCTAGCAACAGCTAACCCTGATAAAGTCATGCAAGACTTGATGCAACTAGAGCTTATTCCTGAAGACTATGGTGGTGATACCATCACAGTAAAGGTAAGTGCTCAAACAGGTGAAGGTGTCGACCAGTTATTAGAAATGATTTCATTGGTCGCAGAACTTGAAGACTACCGTGCTGATCCTAAAGCTGAAAGCAGTGCTATCGTCATCGAATCTATTCTAGATAAACAAGCAGGTGTGCTAGCCACTATCCTTATGCAACAAGGCACGCTTAATGTTGGCGATTACATCGTCTCTGGTGAAGAGTGGGCAAAAGTTCGTGCCATGATTGACTATACTGGTAAGCGCCTTAAAGAAGTTGGTCCTGCTGTACCTGTACAAATTCTTGGATTCAGTGGTCAGCCAATCGCTGGGGACATGGTTGAAGCTGTATCAAGCGAAAAGATGGCCAAAGGGCTTGCTGAATCTCGCAAAGAAGAGCGTGAAGACCAAGACAAAGCTGCTATGGGTAATCAGGGTATTACGCTAGCAGACCTATTTGGGAAACCAAATAATGCCAAAGTAAACCTGATCCTTCGTGCAGATACACAGGGGTCACTAGAAGCCCTTAAAGGTGTTATTGCTACTGAAGCTGAAAGCACTGAAGAAGTTGACGTGGAAATTTTGCTCGCAACTGTTGGCGCACCAACCGAAGCTGACTTGCTACTGGCTAGCACAGCAGAAGCTACAGTGATGAGCTTTGGGGTTAATCCAGCAGGTAGCGTTATTAAAGCTGCTGAGAAGCAGGGCATCCCGCTTAAGAGTTATAAGATTATCTATAACCTCATTGAAGACGTTCAGAAGATGATTAGAGGACAGCTCGAGCCTGAGTACGAGGAGCAAATCCTAGGTCACGCAGAGGTTCGCATGGTTATCAGCATTCCTAAGCAGGGTAACATCGCTGGTTCTTATGTAACCGATGGTGTCATTAAGCGTGGTGCAAAAGCTCGCTTGATTCGTGGTGGTGACGAAGTATATAAAGGCTCTGTGTCACAACTTAAGCGTTTCAAAGATGACGTGCGTGAAGTTGGTACAAACTTTGAATGCGGTATTAACTTGTTGAACTACGATAGCTTCCAAGAAGGTGACATCATCGAGGTTTATGACCTTGTGGAAGTGCCAGTAATCTAAAGGTATTATATTACATATGTATTCTAGCCTAGGCAACATTGTCTAGGCTTTTTTTCTAGAAACATAAACTTTTATTAGAGGTATGACCTATGAAACTAGGAAGAAACGAACCCTGCCACTGTGACAGTGGTAAAAAATACAAAAAGTGCTGCTTAAAAGCAGATGAAAAACAACGTCGCCAAACGTCTAACGAAGCTATATCTTCTACTTTAGATAACTCTGCCACTATAGAATCTAGAGATATAGAATTTAGAGATATAGAATCTAGAGAAGAACTTACAGAAAAATTAGCAACCAGTCTATATCAAACATTGGAGGAAGATGATAGTACTCCAACAAACCCGTTAAAAGAACATAGAGATAACTTCTGGAATACCTTTAGTGCTGCTCCCTACGCTGAGCAGCTTTCCATTGCAGAGAATATGCTAATAGAAACACCTGAACTCTGTGACGACCACATAGCATTTGAGATAGTTATCCAGCTATATGATAAAACCAACGAAGAAAAAGACCTTGAAGCATTTTTGAAAATTATTGAGCTAATCGAAAAACAAGCACCTGAAGCGTGGAACAACGAGCTCCACTATATGCTTGAGCATCAAGCACTCGCAGCATTGAAATTTGGAGATATGGATAGGGCTCGAGCCGCCTTCTTGCATTTTTCTGAACATGCAGGTAAAGACTTAGATATCTACGAAAAAACACTCTCTTATTTTACATGGCATAGTGAGCCTGAAATTATCATTGAAGCTTTGTCAAAAGCTAAAGTGAGCGTAAAAGCAGCAGGAAGTCAATATCTTGAAGGTAGTTACGAAGAAGTTTGTTATAAACACAGCATCCTTGATTTTTACAATACACTCAGTAAAATAACGCAACAAGATCTAGCAGATACAACAGGCGCAGAACTCCCTCAAATCAAAGCTTTTTTTAAACGCCTAGAAAATGACAATCTTTTTTCACAAGATGTTTTTTCTGAAACCATTACATACTTTTTACATGAAAAACAACCTTCTATGATTTTAGAAGATTACGAACAAGATATAGAACGCTATCGAAAACTGCAAGCGGAAGAAGATGGTGATTATTGGGAAGATAGTGAAGATGAAGCTGATAAAACGGTGAAAAACACAAATGATACCCCTGTCACACCACACCTCTCACAGCTAATGGATAACTTCAAACATTATGCCCATCATCAAGAAAATATTTCAATACCTCGTATAGTAACGGGGTCAGAACGCCTTTATGCCTTTCTTCTATACCGAGGTGCTGGTGAACTCGACGAAGCAAAACAAAGCTTTGCCTCTCTAACAAAAAGCTATGGTCAAGGTACAAAAAACAAAAAATATAAGCCTCAAAAGAAAAAGAAGACTAAAAAACCAGCTAGCCCAAAAGAGCCTAACATAACTGAAACACACCCACTATTGTTTACATCAAAACAAATTAAAAACTACCTAGACAACTATGGTCACTACTTTATGTATAGACCTTATCATGAGCTTGCAAGCTTTCTTGGTCTGTTACCAGCTTGGCTTCGTTTCTTAAATACATTGGGCTTTTTAGACGAGAATCTAAATCAAACTATCTTGGATAAACTCAAACCACAGCTTAAAGACTTAACTGAAGAATGTAGTCGTAGAGCTGATGACCCACGTTTAACTGAACAATTAGGCAACTGGCCTGAGTAATTAACAGATATTTCAGGCAAGCATTTTAGTAAACACTCCAGAAAAGACCAAAGTTATTTTGTAAACTTAGTTCATGGAACGAATGAATCCCGAAAACCTAAAAGCAAATTGGCAAACCGTAGAAAAATTCAACTTCGAAGACATCACCTATAAAAAATCAGATGGTGTTGCCCGCATCGCCTTTAACCGACCTGAAGTACGCAATGCCTTTCGCCCAAAAACTGTAGCAGAGCTTTACAAAGCATTTTTAGATGCCAGAGAAGATACTTCAATCGGTGTGATTCTCTTTTCAGGTGAAGGTCCATCTCCAAAAGATGGTGGCTGGTCTTTTTGCAGTGGTGGCGATCAACGCACAAGAGGACATCAAGGCTATGTCGATGAAGATGG
>CALDTA010000431.1:0-9578 GCA_937924455.1 uncultured Deinococcales bacterium | reverse complement strand
GCGGGTGTATCGAGCTCGAGCCACAAATAGTATCTGCCAGAATCCTGCTCTAAATTAGCTTCAGACATATCAACATTTATTCGACCTTTGCGAGGTGCAATAGTTTGAAATACAGGGTCCTGACATTTTCCATAGGTCAGTGCTGCTAAAGATCTAAAGTGGTACTCAGGATAAGGGAAGGCGTGAGACTCTAAATACTGTACTAGATAGTTTGGCGCTGTTTTTTGCCTAAAGTCAGTACGGAGATAAGCCTCAATTGCAGCATTTGCTTGAGAGTAAAGACCATATTTAAGAACATTGAGATGGGTTATGTGTGCTAGGAAATCAGCCGTGCCTGTACCAGGTGTGCCTGTTTCACCATAGCTACCAGCACGGTTGAACTGGTAACCGATATTACTGTTACCAACGACAACAACATCATCAATCTTCTCACTCAGTAGTGTTGGTGCTAAGTTACTCTCTAAATAGTAATAAGGCATGTATACAGCAGGGTAGTCTGTTTCGCATATTTCGGCTACGACTTTCATGTGTTCCCAACCGAGTTCTTCGCGCTTTTCTTCTTTAAGTTTTATCTCAACTGGAAATTTTTCTAAATCTGCATAGCTGTTTGATGACATAATTGCTTGTGCAGCAGCCTCAGACCAAAGCCATGCACTGTAAGAAGTAAAATGATGGTCAGTCGGATAGTGAGGAAACGGGGGAGTACCCTCGCTAGCTTTGACTGCTTGTCTTGAGATGTTTAGCAAGTCTGGTACGTGTTTAAAACCTGCATCAATATAGGCTTGACGCATAGTATAGTGGTCTGCTTCTGTGTTTAGTTCAGAACGAAGTTCTTTTAGTTCAGGCGTTAGATAGTTTTCGCCAACGAGTGTTTTTGATGGTATTACCATCATGATTTGTTCTTCGAAGCCAACTGTGGTGAGGGCTTGGAGGTATTGCTCGAGCCAGTAAACAATCTCCTCGTAATTTTCAGTAGGGTCTAAGTCATTCCATTTGAGTTCTTCACGACCAAAATCGACTAAGGTATTCCTTGTAAATATCCAACCCTCTCTACCCAAATACAAGTCATTACGTGCTGCTTCTTCGCAGTAGTTGTCTATAATAGCTCTTGCAAAAGCATCATTTTGACCGTAGTAAGTACTAGGATTAGGCAGTGGGATTGTGTTGAGTCGAGTTTCTAAAAGCGTTTGAATAGACCTGTTGTGAGTGTCTGTTTGAGCACTGCCAAATGCCATAAGACTGAACATGAGACTGAACATGAGACTGGGTAAAACAATAAAAGAATAATTGAATATTTTCATAAGTTGATGGGGGAGACTGCAAAGTAGAACAAGATTGTGAATACTTATTTATGGAATGAGAATTATCTTTGGTGAGGCAATCTCACCTGCAAGCAAGGCATCAAAAGCTGCTTGTCCTTCAGACAGGGACATATTTAGTAGCCAGTCTAGAGGTCCTAAGCTACCATTTCCCAGCGCCTTAACTGCTTCATGCATATCTGACATGGTGTAACAATAACTACCAAGAAAGCTGATTTCACCCAGTGTAAGCTTGCGAGCATCCATCTGCCCACTACCGTTGCCTAAACCAATATGCATAATGACACCGCCAGGTTTAACGGCTTCGATTGCAGCTGTACGTGTTGGTTCAATCCCAACAACATCCATGACTAAATCAAAGTCGTTTTCAGTAACTTTGCCATCTAAGGGATTGTGTAAATCTATGCCGTCCATAGATTCATAGTTACTACGACGTAGGCTGCTTGTTTCACTTAAGGTTATGTTAGTGACGCCATAGGCTCTTAAAAAGAGTACAGAAAGCATACCAATTGCACCACCACCAATGACTAGTGTTTTGGCTTCAGCTAAAGGTCGCCACAAGACTCTCTGAACCAGTCTAAGCGCATGGATTACATTCGCAGCAGGCTCAGTAAGGGCTACTTTTTCAGCTTCTAAATCACCGACAAAAATGAGATTGGTAGCAGGCGCTGTTACGTATTCTGCAAAACCACCTGCCCTATTCATGCCAAGCATAGTGCGGTTTGGGCAGATGTTTGAACGACCTTCTGAGCAGTATGTACAGGTATGACAATTTACGAGCGGATTGATGGTTACGGCTTTTCCATCATGCTCACCACCAACGACAACGCCTGCAATCTCATGACCTAGAATCAGTGGTGGAACTCGTCGTGCATCATGACCTAAAAAAGCGTGCATATCAGAGCCACAAATACCAGCAGCTGTTACTTTGACAAGTACTTCTCCAGTGGAGACGCTTGGTTGATTTTCTGTCCGATAATCTAGTGATTTACTACCTGTGTAGACGAGTGCATTCATAAAGATAAGTTTACCTCTCTAGCTATGTTTTTGTAAAAGAAAAGAGCCAGTAAGATAAATTACTGACTCCAAACTATTTTGCGAAAAATCTTGCTTAGTTGACAAATACCATTGATAGCCAAGGAACAAAAGCAATAATTAAAACCGTAATAAGCATGGCAATCACAAAAGGAATAGCGCGTCCTGCGATTGGCATAATCGGTACTTTAGTAATACTTGAAACCACAAAGATGTTTAGTCCAAGTGGTGGTGTAATGAAACCAACACCAAGTGCTGTAACCATTGTTATGCAAAAGTGAACAGGGTCCATACCAATCACGTCTGTAGCAAGTGGTAAAAGGATAGGTGAAAGAATCACGATATTTGGTGTAGTTTCTAAGAAACAACCTGCGATGATTAGAATGCCAATCATAACAAGCGTGAGCAGTACAGGATTTGTTGTGAGAGATGTCATAAGCGCAACAAAGGCTTGTGGAATGCCTAGTACTGCAAGTGCCTGAGCAAGAGGAAGTGAGAATGCAATAATTGGTAAAATTACGCCATTGATTTTTGCAGAGTTTTCAAGCATTTTAGGAAAGTCAGACAGTGTCAATGTTTTTTGGAACATTCCAACAATAATTGACACAAGTACTGCAACAGCTGCTGCTTCTGCTGGCGTAAAGATACCTGAGTAAATACCACCTAAAAGGATGACTGGAATCATTAGCGCCCATTTGCCATCCCACATTGCAGTTAGCCAATTATTGAAATTGAAACCACCTGTTGAATTTTCAAAGTTCTCAAATCTATTAACAACAATGTTTGTAAGCATAATTGTTAGAAGAATCAGGACACCTGGAATAATCGCTGCTGTAAATAGCGTAGAAGCAGAGATACCTAGAACTAAACCAATAACAATATAGGCAATAGATGGAGGAATCAAAATACCAGTACATGCACCTGCTGCAATGAGTGCACTTGCATACGATGGTGGATAACCTTTTTCAAGTAGTCTGCTGTAGGTTACACGGCTGATAGCAGCAGCATCTGCGGCGTCAGAGCCTGAGATACAAGCAAACAAACCACAGCCAAGTACTGTAGCTGAGCCCATACCTGCTTTTAACCCACCCACTGTTGCTGAAGCAACATCAAGAAGTTTGTCAGAGAGACCAGAGCGAACAAGCACGTCTCCAGTCAAAATGAAAAGTGGAATTGCAATCAGTGAGAAGGCATCTAAACCTTCAAAGAGTGATTCACCAATAAGCCCTACAGGTACTGCTGGTGTCAAGTTAAGAAGAAGTACGCTGATGATACCAAGCACAACCCAAATTGGTACTGCCAATAATATTAAGCTAAAAAATAAAAATACAGCTTTAGCTTGAGCAGAATCGACAAAAATGGTTAAAAGCACAAAAGCTAAGACAATTGCAAAACGTGTTGCAATAGCCATAGGCGAACGAAAACGTCTAGACGTGGCTGCATTATCCATCGATAACACCTACACCTTCATAGATCTCTTCGTTATTGATGAAACTTTTAAAGTCACGGATGAGTGCTTGGAGTAATCGTAAGATGATGAGTGCAAAGCCAACTGGAATTGCTAGTTTAAATATCCAAAAGGGAACACGTAAGCCTGCGGTTACTGAGCCATACTTCATGGCTACTTGTAATGGGTGAAGTGATAGATAGAAGGCGAGACAAGCTAAACCGATTGCTAGAATTCCTCCGAAGATATAAATGGCCGCTTTGATGCGATTTGGCATACCATCAACCAAAATATCGATACGCAAGTGTGCTCTATCTTTAACAGCATAAGCTGCACCTATCCATGCAAGGTAAATGAAACAGTAGCGTGCGATTTCTTCACCCCAAATTGTTGAGTAGGTTAGACCAAAGCGCTGAATAACCTCTAGGCAGAGCACCATAACAACCATGACGTAGAAGGCTAAACAAAGCCAACGTTCCAGATTGTTTTCAAGAATTTTAAAAAAGTTTGACAAGATTATGACTCCACAAAATAGTTTTCTAAATATATATAGTTTTCTAAATATATTGAGTAAGATAGAGGGGTACACAAATGCCCATTAAAGTTAAGTAAGGGCATTTGTGTAATGTAAGAGCGTTAAAGCTTATTTAACGTCCTGTACGAAGTAACCGCTAAATGTGTTTGCAGCTTCTAGAAGCTCATTAAACTGATCTAGAGAGCCTGCAAGCTCTTTCTTGGTGTCGTTCCAAACATCAAGCTGGTGACCTGCTGTAGCGACCCACTGAGCTTTTTCGTCTTCAGTTGGTACATAGAACTTCACGCCTTTAGCACCCATTTCATTCATAGCGAATGCACGTGCTGCTGGGATTTGAGCTAAGTTTTGACGCTTAGTAACTTCTGCAGCTTCAAAGATTGCATCTTGTGTAGCTGGTGCAAGACCTCTTAGCCACTCAAGGTTACAAGAGTACACCTGTGAGTCAGGCACTGGTGCTGTGAAGCTTACCCACTCAAGGATGTCGCCGAAACCGAAGATGTTAAGTGCCATTACAGATGGATCTAGACCATCAGCAACGCCTTGCTTAATCGCTGTTGGTGTTTCACCCCATGCAACTGGTGTTGGGTTTGCGCCTAGCAAGCTGTAAAGCTGTCTTAGGATTGCTGAACCAGGAACACGGAACTTAATGCCCTTCATGTCGTCTGGTGTTCTGATTGGTTCATCTCTAAAGCCTCTACGGATTGATGTTGTACGAGGGTCTGTTGCAACGTACCAAAGTGCAACATAACCTTTTTTCTCAATCGCTGGGTCAACAACACCCTTCCAAGCATCTGAGTTTACAAGGTTTGTGAACTGCTGGTCAGTACCGCACCAATAAGGTACGTTGATAACGTCAGCAACAGGTGCAAATGGTGCAAAGTTAGAGATTGAGTGCTGTGCAGCTTGGATAGTGCCTGTCTGTACTTTCTCTGCAAGTGAACTACCAACACTTAGCTGTCCACCAGGTCCAAGTTGGACATAAACTTTACCACCAGTAAAGTTTTCAATGTTCTCTTTGAAATCGCTTTGCATAATTGGCATTGTGCGAGATGCACCAAGCACGTATGCTGTACCGATTGTCATGATGTGCTCTGCAGCAGCTTTACGCTCTTCATCTTCTGCAGCAGTTTGTGCTAATGCAGTAGAAGAAAAGAGTGTGCCAGCGCCAGCAGCAGCAACTGCAGCTGTGAAGCCGTACTTACCGACTGCCTTCATGAAGGCGCGTCTGTCCATTTCAGATTCAAATGCCTTGAATCTTACTTCGTCCATCATATCTTTCATACTTTCCTGCTTTCTTTTCCGCCCAAGTTATAAGTTACAAGTACTTTATTGGGCTGAGAAACTAGTTTGGTTGCCCACCACTTTTGAAACTGTATGACCGAAAGCTAGTTTTGGGAGCTAGTTTCGGTAGTAATATAGTAATTAATAAATCTAGAACTTTTCGAATAAGTAGCTATGTTGAGTAGCTATAATAAGTAGCTATAATGATTGATTATTTAGTGGGAACTGAAAGCTTTTCTTCGGTCAAATTTTCTTTACTACTTGCTTCTCGTTGTAGCATGGTAATTGTAAAGACGACGGCGGTCGTGAAAAGTAAAATGGTTGCCCACGGGTCTGGAATGCCCCAAGGCTTAAAGAATTTACTGAAAAAAGCGACCGATACTTTACCGATGAAAATATGAGCTACATAGGCAGCAAAAAGAAGCAATGTTAACTTGAGTAAAGGTCCCTCAACTGTAAGTACAAGTAGTAACAGAGATAAGACTGTAAGAACGCCAATCGTATATAGAAGAATTTTCTCGAATAAAACAGCTTGTTCATCTGCTAAACCTTCTGTAATAGCTTTGAACATTCGCCCTATTAGAGGAATCTGTTGGAAGAAAAGTAAGTAAACAGCTATAAACAGTCCATTTATAACCATAATACCTTTGTTGAGTTTCGATAAAGCTTGCATAATTAGCAGTACCTCCTTACCAATATTTCATGGCATCTTTGAACATATCTCTTAAATCGTTCTCGTCAAACTTACGTGGTGCAAGTTTAGTGATGCGGTGTTGTGCTGCTGCACCTTTAACGAGATCATCTAAGTCATTTTCTGTGAACCCAATAGCACCCAGACCGTTTGGAACACCAACTTTTTTCATTAAATCAATTGTGGCACCTGCAAGTAGTTCACCTGCATCATCATCACTTGCTCCAGAAATATCTGCGCCCATGAGCTCTGCCATCTCAAGGTGCAGCTTTGGATTAGCAGATGCACCGAATCTAAAAGCAGCAGGTGCATTGATAATCACAGCCATACCGTGAGGAATGATTGCATGGTCTTGCGGGTAACCTTCTGGAATGTATTCTCTTACCATACCAGAGACTGGGTATGACATGGCGTGTGGAAGTTGCACACCTGCATTACCAAAACCAATTCCTGCAAAGGTTGAGGCAAGCATCATGGCTTCACGGGCTTCGTCATCACTTGGGTCTTGCATCGCTCTAACGATGTTTTGACCTACTAGTTCCACTGCACGTTTTGCCCAAACATCACTAACAGGATTAGACCCTTGGTACGAGGGGCGAGAAGCTGAGCTTTCAGCAGCAGGACGGCTGCTGTAACGAATGTTTGTGAGTGATTCTACAGCGTGACAAATAACGTCTAGTGCGGCGCCAGCGGCCACCATCGGTGGTAGCGTGCGGGTATTTTCTGCATCAATAATTCCGAGAATTGGACGCAGTTTCTTTTGGGAAACGGCTGTTTTGACATGCAATTCTGTTAGGTCAAAGACAGCTACACCTGTTGTTTCTGAACCTGTACCTGCGGTGGTTGGGATAGCCACAAGTGGTTTTAGTGGTCCAGGAATTGGTGTTGCTTTACCGACGGGGGCGTTTACGTACTCTAGTAGATCATCAGAAGGGTACGTTGCATATAGGTTTGCCATTTTACAGGTGTCGATAGATGAACCACCACCGACAGCTACATAACCGTCAAAATTACCATCTTTAGCAAACTGAATAGCATCTTTTATAGAGATATCTGTAGGCTCAGTACGACTTCTGTCATATAGCACAGCATCGATACCTGCTTTTTTCAAAGCATCCATCGTGATTTTGACAGGCTCTAACTTTGCTACTCTTGGGTCAGTACAGACCATAACCTTTTTACAGCCAAGGTTTGCCATGTCTTCGCCAACTTCTCTCGTTGAGCCAGGTCCAAACTTGATGCTTGCTGCGTCCATCGTGAAGATTGTTTCTAGTTGCATAATGCGTCCTTTTCTGTCATTTTCTCTAAATACTACTATTTAACTTTTATTTAAAATGCCGAAGTCTATCTCAGCTTTAAATCCTAGATGGTAAAGTCTTTTAGCTAATATAAAAAATTAACTTGCGATTGCCCGTCCTTCTAACTCTGATAATTCTTGAAATAATAAATCGTGCTCTGAAACACTTTTATAGAGAGCAAGTGACTGGGCAGCAAATTCACTCGTCATTGTGCTTGCTTTAAAGTGTGATTTTAACCATGCATCACCTGCATAATCACGTAGTTCAGAACGTACTTTTTCTAAATAACTTCTGCTACTCACAACAGGTCCTGTGAGTAAAATCATTTCAGGCTGTAAGATTTCTTTAATGACTTTCATCAATTCTGCCATAGCTGTGGCAGCTTGTTCAAAAGCCTGAATTGCTTTGCTTTCCCCAGAATTTGCTTTACTGATGAGTGCAAAAACATTTTCCGATGCAGATGTCTCGTGGGGGATAGTATCTTTACCGTAGTAAGCTTTTAGTACTGCCTTACCACTGACCAACTCGCCTGCTGGACCTTTGGCAAAGTCAGTCACGATAGGGGCATTTTCAATCACGCCTGCGTGAAAGTTAAAGCCACGATATAACTCGCCATTGAGCAAGAAACTTGCTCCGATGATGTGATAAGCGTTGAGTAAAATAACGTGACTGTGGTCTTTGGTTTTGCCATAGCCAAACTCTGCAAGGTTTTTAGCATTAGGCACAGTTTCGACAAAAACAGGCAAGCCTAGTTTTTCAGAGAGAACTCTACCAACTGGTACAGATTCCCAATCTAAAGCAGGTGCTGAACGTGACAAGCCAGTGCTTGGATTTACTGCACCTGTGAGGGCAACACCACAACTTAAGAGTTGATGTCTTTCAACATTTGTTTCTTCAAGCAACACATCGACAGTAGTGACGACAGCGTCGAGAACTTCTCTAGGATTCTCTAAGTTCTCAACTTGTAAATTACGTTTTGCCAGTGTTTCATTTGCTAAATTAGCAATAGTAACAACTTGTACAAACAAGTTAATAGCTACACCAATAACATAGCCACCTTTTGCATTGACCTCTAGTTGGATGAGTGGGCGACCTGGGCGACTATTACTATTAGTACTGAGTTGTCCTTCTTTTTCACAGATCAAGCCTGACCCGATTAACTCTCTGGTTATTCGAGAAACAGATGCTTGAGTGAGGTTAACACGCTTAGCAATTTCTGATCTTGCTATTGGACCGTTGAACATAATGTCTGCTAGAACTTGCCGACGATTGATGTCACCGAGGTCTTTTCGCGTGGTAACTAGAGAAGGTCTAGCCATGAGAAAGTTCCCTTATTAGCTTTTAGAGTTGAAAGCTTTTAATTTTTAATATCTTAATTACTGTAAGTAATCATTATATATATTGTCTTGCTTGTCAATAGCTTGAGGCAAAAAGAAAGTATGGATTCGTGACGTGAAGGTTATTTGGGTATTAGACGGTATAGTGCAGTATGAACGAAAAACTGATTCCAATTTTCAGGGTAGAAGATGGCGTGAAAACAGCCGAATGGTATAAGCGCCTAGGTTTTAAGGTTATTGGAGAGCATCGTTTTGCCCCTACATTGCCTCTGTATCTCTTTTTAGAACGCAATGGTGAAGAACTGCACCTGTCAGAGCATACAGGTGATGCAAAAGGTCCATCGCTAGTTTACTTTTGGGTTGAGGAGTTAGAAAGTATTGCTCAGGAGTTTGCTGTAGAAATTTATCAGCAACCTTGGGCAAAGGAAATAAAGCTCACTGATCCTGATGGTAATCGTTTACGGATTGCTTTAAAGAATTCTGGAAGTGAGTAAGAACTTTCGAAATGAATCAATTTTTAGAAAAAACATGTCATTCTGAGCAAAGCGAAGAATCTCGATGCAGTTTTCAACAACAATCAATTATAAGATACTATTGCCCGAGATTCTTCACTTCATTACATTCCGTTCAGAATG
>CALDTA010000430.1:0-3326 GCA_937924455.1 uncultured Deinococcales bacterium | reverse complement strand
ACATCTACGTCATGTGCATTTACTGGCACATCGTTTGGACCACCAGGCGTAGCAAAGAGTTGAGATTGCCAATCGCTTGCGCTATTGCTATCTGTGTTATTGATATCTCGGCTAAAAGAACCACCATAGGTTCCTGCGGCTTGAGGCTCGAAGCTTACACCTTCCCAAGCGCCAGTGCTTAGGGGACGGCTAGTAGATGTTCCCCATTGAACTGCGTCTATGGTACGACCTTCTTGTGTGATTTCGAGAAGACCACCATACTGTCCCCAGCGTGGGACGATACCGCCTTCATTTAAGAAGACTTGGTCAGGACCGTCAACGTAGACGTCGAAGCTTTGGGCACGTACAAGAATGTATGACTTAGCCTCTACAGTGACTGGAGGTAAAGAAAACGCTCTTGTGCCTTGAGCAGTGTATGGATCAGTTTGTAAGCCTGAAAAACTTCTTAGCTGATAGGTACTTAAGTTTACAGGACTATCGCTTGCGTTATAGAGCTCGAGCCATGCCGAATCTACAATATTAAGTGGATATCCAATTTCAGTAATCCGTAAGGATTCTTCTGCTGTTGAAGGTGGCTGCTGTGTTGCTTCCTTATCAAAGGTCGCAATGACATTAATATCTTTTGTCATTTGGACACCACACGTTTCAGTACCCGTACAGTCTCCACTAAAGCCTTTAAACACTGAACCAGTGTCTGCACCTACGCCTATATAAACGGTTTTATCTTTTTCGATGGTTGCTTCACAGCTAGTGATTGCCTGGCAGTTGAGCTTGCTACTATTTTCTGCATCCAGAGCAACGTAACCACTACCATCACCTACAAGTGAAATACTAAGTTTGAAGCTTGTCGCACCAGGGTTTGGCTCTGGCTCGGGTTCTGGCTCGGGCTCAGGTTCTGGCTCGGGTTCTGGTTCAGGGTCTGGTGGTAAACTATTTTTAACAAATTCAGCTTCTACCGTTGTGTAATCCTCTTGTAGTGTGAGTTCACAGATATTCGCACTATCTGCTAAAGCCGTACAACCCGTCCAACCCACAAAGCTTGAGTCTTGGAGTGGTGTTGCCACCATGCGAATGGTGGTGCCTTTGTCATAGTTTTTGCTACATGTGGCATCACAACCACTAACATCGCCTGAGCCAGTTCCTTTAATGATAACTGTCAGTGAAACCTGATTTGTTGTCGTAATTGGCGGGTCAGGATTTGGGTTTGTGATGGGCGAATCGACTGGTGGGTCGACTGGTGTAGGTATAGTTGTACAAGCACTTAAGCTCAGAATAGCTAACACTACCCCTATTTTTATTAGCAGGCCTAGTCCTGCATAGCTTTTCAAGCTAATCTCCTCCATAGGTTTGTCACTTCTTTGCACGATTCCGGTCCCCCTCAATGGATTAAATATCGGATTGAATATCGTATTAAATATCGTGCCTAAAGTGTGTTTCGTAATGAACCGTTATGAGGGGTTTCCCCCAAGGTTGGACAGATAGAAACTAATAGTGTTGTAGGGTCTATCTTTATGAAGTTGCGTTTCTCATAACCCTGATGGTTGATTGTAGGGCTGTCCATTACACAAATTTCTTAGATATATAGACTGCTCAGCAAAGTAGCCAGTTTGTGACTGTGCTGTTTCCCTGAGCATAACCATCTTAATACACACTCTAGACATTTTCTTAACAGGAGTTTAAGTAAATTCCCATATTTGTAATTTTAGTAAATTACCCTATCTTAAACATTAGGGGATTCGCTAGTTTTGTTATGCAAATTATGTGCATTGCTATACTTATTTTGATTATACTTAGCGTTTATGGTCAAGCTTTAGTTGCGGTATTTGATAAAATCGCTAAGTTTTCTTGATTTATTGTTGAATCTAGCTGGTTTGTGTACTCAGCAAGCCCAATGATGCAAGTTTGAAGTTGAATGTTTTCTACACTAGTAGCTTTGTTCATTATGTCTTAAGGTGTCTTAAACTATTGCAAATAGATTAGTTTTTAAGAATGAATTACAAATAAGGAATGATTATAAATGAAGCTTTGTGTTTTTGATTTTGATTCAACACTGATGGATGGCGAGACCATTGATATTCTTGCTGAAGCATACGGCAAGGGAGAAGATGTTAAGGCAATCACAGAACAAGCTATGCGAGGTGAGATTGATTTTTTTGAAGCACTTACAGAGCGAGTGAAGTTCTTAGAAGGCTTAGCCTTTGATATTGCCGAGCATATCTGTCAAAGTCTGCCACTTATGTCTGGCGCTTCTTTGACGGTTAAAACGTTGCAAGAGCGAGCCTATAAAGTCGTAATTTTTTCTGGTGGTTTTCGGATGGCGACTGGCTTTCACGGACAGTTTTTAGGGGCAGATGCTGATTTTGCTAATTTTTTGCATCATAGAAATGGCTTTTTAACTGGAAAAGTAGGCGGGGAAATGATGACCAGTGACGCAAAAGGGGTCATGCTCGAGCGTCTCCAAAGTCTCCTGCGTATTTCTGAAGAGCAAACTGTCGTTGTTGGTGATGGGGCGAATGATTTAGCGATGTTTGCACACGCTGGTAAAAGAATTGCTTTTAATGCAAAGCCTGTGGTCCAAGAAGCTGCTGATATTGTGATTGAAGAAAAGAATTTAGCTCAAATTCTGCAACACACGCCTTAAGGCTTGCAAGCTAAATCATGTCTAATTGCGGTAAGTCATCAAACCCATTCGCTACAAAAAAGCTACCTTCGGTTGTATCTTGAGGTGCTAGAAACCTAAGCGTATTTTCTAAATCATAAAAAGATAGTTCACCAGCAAAGGCTTGTTGATAGGCAGCGACGATGCCATCGCTTTGTTGTGCTGTTTCGTGTACGAGTTCTATCCGAAAATCACGGATGCCACTATCTATCCAGTCTTGCATGTGATGACCACCAATTTGTGCTTCTGCACCAAAAACGGTATTGCGACAGCCGACATCTGCCATGACTGGGTGTTCACGACCTTGGGTGTCTTTGAGGGCAACTTTGTGTTCTTCACAGGGATGACCACAGTTTGTGTAGTCGGTACCTTCAGACAAGAATCTACAAAAAACACAGTGTTCAGTATGAAATACAGGCAAGTGATGATAGCTGATGACCTCTAGTGTTTCTGGTGGGAGTTGTTCAGCTAAGTCTGAGATTTGTTGTGCATTTAGATCATGGGTTGGGGTTAAGCTACTAAGACCCATGTCTAGATATTCTGTGCTACTCAGGATGTTGGCAGCATTCAAACTAAAGTCGCCTGTCATTTTTGGTGGATTGTCTAGCTCTTGTAAGCTTTGTAGTAAACCACCAGAACGTACTAAGATTTCGCAATCGAGCTTGAG
>CALDTA010000429.1:0-8803 GCA_937924455.1 uncultured Deinococcales bacterium | reverse complement strand
TTACGAGCAACAACACAAGGCTCAGCAGGACAACTAACATCACAACTTAATACAATGGCAGGACTTGGTGGCGCATCCAACTTAGATTTTGACGCTGTAGAGAGCTCGAGCGCAGCTATAACAGAATTTATGGACTTTGTAGCTAGTCGCCTTGGCTTTAGCATTGGCTATTCTCAAGTACAAGCAGATGGTGTCTATAGCTTTAGCAAAACACAAGTACAGTGGTAAGTGAAACTATAGCAATCTAAAACAAACTATTACAGCGACACCTGATAATAAAAGCGTATATTTTGGACGCTAAGGATTGGCAATCTAATAACCTTGTTATACCGAGTCCGAAAATATCGTTAATAAAGTAAGTAGCTTGAAGCGTCAGGTGCTCAACCATATTCCGCAACACGCTTAGCTTCCTCGATTTTTTGATACTCCGAATTAATTAACGAATTAAGCGGAATTGGTATTAAAGCACTAGTCGCATGACTTAAAATTAGAAACGAAGTGGCTACATCACAAGTCACTTCGTTTTATTTATACAAACCACACACCCACGCACTTCAGCACTTCAGCACTTCAGCACTCCAGCACTCCAGCACTTCATTATGAGGTAAACTAAATACATGTCCATTGATGCACCACTAAAACTTTATAAAGATGTTGTTCGAGAAAACTGGATTGATTACAACGGTCACCTAAATGACGGTTATTACGCTGTATCATTTGGAATCGCAGTCGAAGATTTCTTAAAACATGTTGATTTACACACAGACTACCTAGCTCAGACAAACTGCACTATCTATACGGTTGAAGCACACATCAATTACTTAAGAGAGTTAAAAGTAGGCACCGCCATTGCGGTAAGTTGCCAAGTTCTTGGTTTTGATGCAAAACGCCTTCACCTCTATCAAGAGATGTATAACGCTGAAGAGAATTATCTAGCAGCAACCTATGAAGGCATGTTTTTACACATCGACCAAAACATTTTAAAGGCTACTGCTATGCCTGAAGATAGACAAGCAACTCTAGCCAGCATTTTGACTGAGCATGATAAGCTAGGTGTCCCTGAAAGGGCAGGTAGATCAATTGGACTAAAACCTAAGACCTAGTTATATGCCTGAAGGTTTTACGCTTTAGTTATTTAGATTTGGTATCTTTTCTAGCTAAATAAACTACTTATCTACTACTTGTCTACGTAAAGTTTTTAAGTTCCGTCGTTCAAACATTGCGTGTCTTTTCAAGTTCTGTAATCTTGTAGCATCTAAACTTCGTATTTATACTAATTATGAAAAACGCCCTATTCGAAGAATTCAATATGTCTCGCTGGCTTGACCTACTTGGAGACAGCATCGTTGATATTACATGGCAAGACATTATGTTTGAACGTCTTTGTTGGCATGAGTCAAGCAAAGATATTCGCTTAGCGGATTGGGAAAACAAGCTGGGGATGAAGGCTATTTTAAAACATTATGATGTTGCAACTGCCGACATTTATATGCAAACTAGCCAAGCACACACACCAACACTAAAAACAGAATTAGAAAAATTACTCAAGCAGAACAAAAACTTCATCATTAAACCGAGTCACCTGTGTGGCAGTCAAAGCATTTACAGCCATCGAGATGCTGTATTTTCAACAGTCGAAGTGTTTGAACCTGTCAGTACAAACTCTTATGAACCTGCTACATCTGCTGAACCTGCTGAACCTATAGCAAATTCTATACCCGAAGAACAACCCACAATAGACCTTACAACTGTTGTTGAGAACATCATGCAGTCCACCAAAGAAGAATGTGCTCCTCGCGAAGCTTGGGCATTGAGGAACTGTAGACCTGGCATCTTGATTGAAGAGCTTCTATGTTTTGACCTCGACCTTAGGGTGATGACAGTCTGGGGCAAGTTTCATGGTGTTCGCATTATGGGTGAAGAAAAAATCTGGATTGATGGAAATGGTCGCCTGCTGAATGACACTGAAAGTGCTGAAGACGTTATGCGCTGGCTCGAGCCACTCCTGCCCTCTATCAAAGTCATCAGCGAAAAACTAGCCCAAAACACAGATGTGCTTCGCATAGATTTTTTTGTTAGTAAGAACGGTCAAGTACAAGTCAACGAACTCTGTAGCTTTGTATGGCCAGAAGCAACGACATTTTTGCCATTTTATAAAGACTTTACCAAAAGCTTGCTAAATGGTTACGCAAAGTTTTCAGGGCAACTTCTTGAACGAAAATTTGCACGCTTGCATATATAAATATATAGCCCCATAATTATAGCCCCATAATATGGGTGATAGCCCCACATAGCTATTCACTAGAATCAGCTCTGACTTGCCCCATCATCCACAACATCCAAATCCAAAAAGATTTACAGGGTTTGTAGATCACAGCGACAAATAGTAATGTCGCGACAATCAAAACCCATTCGAGTCCGGCAAAAAAACCATTTTGCTTAACTAGAAAAAACCCCACTAGAAAAGCAAAAATCGCAGCAAGAAAATATGCCATGGCTGTCGGCATCAACCAATTGCCTGCATCTCGTTCAAATCGAACCAAGCACGCATCACAGGTTTGTTTTGGACGAATATGCCAAACATGTGAATACAGCTTTGCTTTGGCGCAGTTTGGACATTGATTCAAAAAGGTAGTACGAAATAAGCGACTTACAAATTTCACAAATTTCACAAGTATTCACAAATTTCAAAGTTTTTACTGCTCAGCAGGAACTTCAAACGATCCTTCAGCAAATTTCTCTTTCAAAAAGCTACCATGGGTTAACAGGCCTGTTGCGTCCTCTTGGTAAACACTTGCCATGAGCTTTTTCATGGTATTGTCGAGCAGCTCGAGCTGTTCATTAAGCGTCTGCTGAGCCGTCTTGCCATTAACTAAAGTATGCGTTTCTCTAAACTCTTCGGGCAAGGTCAGATACTTCTCAACAGCATCTGGCAAATACTCCAAAGCCGTCTGTCGAACATTAAAGATATTCTGATCCATGCCTGAGCCACTGGCTAACATCTGTGGCAAAATAGCCAACACAGAAACTTTAATTGATTGAATAGTATCAAGTTCTTGCTGCCCAAGTGCTAAAGCAGCACGTCGCTCAACAGTTTCCAAACTACGTCGCACGTCTCTTGTTGGGTCACGCTGTAATCTTTCTTGAAGTGTCGTAAGGCTATTTAAGCCTTTAGCACGACTGTTTTGATACTTTACTTCAATCAAGCGCTTCATACTATCGTCAATGAGTTCTAAATCAGCAAGTAATTCTTCTTGGGCTGTTGCACCATTTGCTTGTTGATGGCTCACGGCATAATCAGCAGGCAATCGAAGATAGCTTTCGAGAGCATTTGGAAAATACTCCAAAGCTGCCTCTTTGACCGCTGCCACCTCAGGTTCTTTTTTAGAATTAACATTTTGAAGATGTGGCATCATTGTTTCGATGGACGCATCAATACTATTGACCAATTCTAAAACTGGCGCAGAAACTTTGTCCTGAGCATGGTTTACCAATGCCTTTGTACGATTTACTTGGGTAACTTCAACATTCTCAAAGTTCTGACGCACACTATCCTGAGGTCGTTTACGCCTAGGAAGAAAAATCCACATAGCCAAGTAGGCAGGAATAATTAAACCTCTTGTAAAAAAGGCTAAAAAGATAAATAAAAAGCGAACAAGAAAGGTCGGAATACCAATATAATTAGCAATCCCACTACATACACCCGCAATTCTTCGATTGAAGGTATTTCTCATGAGCCTTTTTGGCTCTGGTTCTATCATAGCTACAGTTTAACAGACATCAAATAAATCTGCCTCCTACCAAAGCAGGAAAAATGTTTCGATATACTGCCTCATACTGTATAAAGGCCGTTTTCACAACATGTAACTACTTCCAACCTGTGAATACTTCCAATCTACAGCTAACATAACCGCAATAAACTCATATCAAGTTATATTGCATAGGCTTAGAGAGTGGCAATAGAGGGACTAGCCAGAAAGAAACTAGCAAATACCCTATAAGACAGACGAGCGTCAGTTACGCTCAAGAGACATAGGCTGTAGTCTATAGGCTGTAAGCTAATGTCTATAAGCTATGTCTATAAGCTGTTAGCATAATATACAGAACACAAGCGCTACATAAGCAGGACACAAGAACACATGCAAGACACATGATTGATAAAGCTTTTCCACGATTAACTGATCTAATACCGTGTCCGAAAATATATGTACAGGTGCGTTAGTTTATTCCGCTAGTTAACTCACCTACTACTTAAACACGCTTAGACTTTACAACGGATTTAAATAAGTCAGTTAATCAGCGAGCTTCGTAACGAGTAGGAACGAACTCATTTAGTATGGGTAGTATGGGTCAATATTATCTGGAAACGTTAATATGAAAAGAACACCTTCGATAACTGCCATACCAAAAACTCTCATCATTTCATTATGTTTTAGCCTTAGTGCTCTTATATTGCTTTTTCTATTTTTTGTGCGACCAAACAATCTTCAAGAACTTTCACAGCTTTCGGAGCTTTCACAGCTTTCACAGCTTTCACTATCTCCTATACCAATCCTCGCTTCTATCGGTCTGATCTGTACTGTACACTTTTGTGGCGGTTTACGCATACAACTCTTAGCTCAATATAGTGACGCACAACTCACCTTATGGCAAGGCATCAAATCACATCTTTTGGGGCTATTTAGCGCAGCAATAACTCCAAGTGGAACAGGTCACGTACCAATGGTCTCACTCAGTCTCATGAAGTCTGGTGTCGACAAACATACGGCGTGGTCAGTAGGATTTTACACCGCTGTTATCGATATGTTCTCCTATGCATGGCTATTACCTACAGCAGCTATTGGTCTTATGCTAACTCAATCTTCAACTACGCTTTTAAATACAAAAGTGGTCTTCATTATTATTGCAGTCAGCCTTGCTCTCTTTATAGCATTTTATATTTCCGTCATGAAGCTACATTATCTTCAAAAGCTTATGACGTGGCTTTGCCAACATAGCTTTTTGCGGCGCTGGGAAAAGCACATCAGCAATTTTTTTCAAAACTTAATTGAGCGAATGGATAAGTTATCACAACAAAGTCTAAAACGCCACGTCTACTTACAATTAGTTAGTAGCACCTTGCATATTTCAGGCAGTTGTATTTTATGGGTCACACTCAAAGGTGTAGGCATACATCTAGCATTCTTTGAAACGGTTGCATTGACCTTTTTAATCTTACTTTTAAGCTTTGTTATACCAACACCAGGTGGTAGTGGTTACGCTGAAGCCAGTGCTTCACTCATCATGAGTCAACAACTAGCTGGACAACACCAGGATATAGCACACATTCTACCTGCAATTGTAGTTTGGAGATTCTTAACCCACTATTCTAATTTCATCATTGGTCCGTTGCTTGGAGGGCACATGCTGCTCAAACACTTAAACAAAAAACACTCATGACAATATCTGACATATCTAACATATCTGACATATCTGACAAAGCTCATCAGAAACTAACTATCGCCATTTTAAGCGTAGAATATCCTCCAGACCCTTATAGTGCTGGCATAGGCTCCTACAGCAAAACTATAGCTACCGCTCTGACCAATCTAGGTCATCAAGTACATATCATCACACGAGCTCCTGCTGAAGCAATAAATGCTGTTCCTGCAAGCGATAGTATGATTATTGAAGAAGGCATTATCGTACACCGACTATCACCACTGCGCCCCAACTTACCTGACAAATTTGAACTTAATAAGGTGATAAGTCTAGTCTCAAAAAACGTTTTTGGAGAATTACGCTATAGACACAAAGTTTCAAGAACCTTGCAAAGACTTATTCGCAGTGAAGGTATTGACATCATTGAGGCTACTGACTTTATGGCAGAAAGCTATTTCTTTCCTCACAGGCATCACAAAAACATACCCTTTGTAATCCGACTGCATACCCCCTTTGCCTATGCAGAAAAAATCGAAGCCCATGCCCCAGACATCATGCGCCAAATAATGGCTTGGTTTGAAAAACAAAACATTAATAAGGCAACTCACCTCAGTGCCCCAAGTAAGCCTTCCGCAGAAATCTTTCGTAAAGAACTTAAGCTTGCAAATCAACACATTGAAATCATTCCAAATCCACCAAATTTTCAAGTTACTGAAGATAAATATCTGACTTCCAACTACAGCTCGCCAGATAATCTTGTTGTATTCATTGGTCGTATATCTAAATGGAAAGGTGTCGACATATTGTGCCGAAGCATCAAGCAAGTACTGGCAGAACATCCAAACACAGAATTTTGTTTTGTTGGTGCAGATCATATCCCAGTTGAAAACTATCCTTCAGGAAAAGACTATTTACTCAGTCTTGTTGAGCCAGAATTTCACAACAATATGACCTTCACAGGCTATCTACAAAAACCTGATGTGCAAACATACATCACGAAAGCAGATTTGTGCGTACTCCCATCCCGTTTTGATAACTTTCCATATACCTGCTTAGAAGCAATGATTCACGCTAAGGCTATTGTAGGTAGTATCAATGGAGGTATGAAAGAAATGCTTGATGACGGCAAAGCAGGAAGATTATATACGCCACCTGACCATAATGAGCTGGCACAGCACATCAATGAGCTTTTAGGAGATACAGAGCAACGCGAGCGTCTTGGAAAAGCAGCCAGGGCTCGAGCCCTCCAACACTACAACATAGACACCGTGTTAGAACAAACACTCAAGTTCTACTATCAATGCATTGACGATTGCAAATAGCTTGATTTGCCAGCTAGAAGCGTCAGCTGCGTTAGTTTATTCCCTAACACGCTTATTAACGAATGCAGCAAAATTGGTATCACTAAACATTAAACTGAGCATCAATCACTTGGTATAACTAGCAAAATTGCTTAGACTAAAATGTTTGCAACCATTCATTTCGTGATGAAAGCATAATAAAAGCGTCATAAAAGCGTAATAAAAGCAAAGTCTGACATGCAAATCGACTAATAAATGTCAGTCTATTAATCGAGTATCTACTGTGAATAGATTCTTCAAATTCATTCTTAACTATCCAAGAGTCTGTTTTCTAGTGTGGCTCGTCATTATTATTATCGCTATTCCCTTTGCTTCACGAAGTAACCAAGTTCTAAGCTCTGAAATTGATCTATTACCAGGTAGCGCGTCACTTGAAGTAAGTGAGTTACTCAATCAACATTTTGTTCTAAACGATGTCTTTCAAGTGCTGCTCATTGGCGAAGAAAGTGCAGCTCCTCCAAATATTTCAAGTCTTTCCCAAAACACCCCACAACAGCAGAGCAATACAGCTTTAGCAGAGTCTCAGGAAAAGTCTCAGGAAAAGTCTAAGTTTATTGATAAGCTAAGTGAACTGCCTGAAATTTCCAGCATCCAAGCACTTTTAGATAATAATGGTCGCCCCTTAACAACCTCAAATGGCTTGGAAATCAGCGTTATCAATTTATCCACTAATTCAGCGTTTAAAGCAAGGCAATCAATCGAAAGCATCAAAGCCTTTATTGCATCCCAAACAGATGACACCTACCTACTAACAGGTGGTCAAGCATTTGAACAGGAAATTATCCATCTTGGTGAACAAGATGCTAGACGTGCAGAGCGGATTGGCATCCCACTTAGCTTGATTGTCCTAGCGATTGCTTTTGGCGCAGTAGTAGCAACAATCCTACCGATAGTTGTTGCTGTCTGTGCTATTGTCCTATCCTTTGCACTACTCTATGCTTTAGGTCATGTTATGACCGTAGCATCTTATGCTCAAGTAGTTATCTCTATGCTTGGTCTAGCAACAGGCATTGACTATGCCCTACTCATGGTCAACCGTTTTCGAGAAGAACTAAAAACCAGTAGTTCTGTTCAAGAAGCCGTTCGCATAACAAGTGAAACCGCAGGACAAGCTGTCGTCTCTAGTGGTCTAACCGTCATGATCGCCCTGTGCTCCCTGATACTTTCGCCTTCAGTATTTATCCGTTCTTTAGGTATTAGTGCAGTCATTGTGCTTATGTGTAGTGTACTGATTTCAAGGACACTATTGCCTGCGCTCTTCAGTCTACTAGGACATAACATAAACCGTATACGCCTCCGAAAAGGTGAAATTGGTAGGCGTAGTTTTTTATTTTGGCAGCGCTGGTCACTACAGGTTCTCAAAAGACCGTGGCTCTGGGCAAGCCTTGGTTTAGGTATTCTGATTTGCCTAAGTTTACCTATTGCCAGCATTCACCCATCAATTTTAGGTGTCAAAGGCATCAGTAGCCAAACCCATGCAGGACAAGCTATCGAACTACTAGAAACTTCCAACTTGGATAGCTTACTTGTCGAATATACTGCACTAATAGACTTTGGGGAACGAGGTTTTTTTCACCCAAGCTCTGTGAATACTATTTCTAAAGTCACTCGGCAATTAGAAGCGCTACCTGAAATTGAGTATATTGTTTCTCCTGCTCGCATACCTTCACTACCAATGTTAATTGTGCAGCAGTATTACGCCAGAAAAGATGTTGCGCTGCAAAGCCCTATGGCAGATTTGGTAAAGTCACACATTAGTGAAGATGACGTCGGGAGATTTGTGAAGCTCGAGCTCTTCCCCTCAACCTCCCTAAACGACAGTGAAAAGATAGCCTTCGTCCAAACCTTAAAAACAGCAGCTAAAGACCTAGACCTGACTATCTATGTTGGTGGCAAAATAGTCAGTGAACTAGACTGGACCGCAGGCATCTATAAAAACTTTGGTTGGGTAGTCTTCCTAGTTTACCTAGCAACTTTCCTCATGCTTGGACTTGTCTTTAGGTCACTACTAATCCCACTAA
>CALDTA010000428.1:0-5025 GCA_937924455.1 uncultured Deinococcales bacterium | reverse complement strand
CCAACAGAAACAAGATTGCGTTCTTCTTGAGCTACAGTTTGTAAGCTTTCTGCTGCACTAGCTTCTTTTCTACTAGTTTCTTTGTTCTGCTTAACAATAGCTGCACGTAAAGCAGCATTTTGCCAACGACCTTCATGCTTCGTAATGCGTTGATCTTGTCTAAAAAGCGCATTTAAGTCAAGGTTGTGGGGCAGCTCAGGATATAAACCGTGTACGTCTGATTCAGACAATGGTGTAGGTGAGTTTGCCACATGGTCAACTAGTGCTTTGAGAGCAGAAGGGTTACGCAAATCCATTTTGCGTCTTGCCCGCACAGGGGTGATGTGAATCACATTTTTATCACCCTCTTCTGCATATTTCAAAAGAACAGTGTCGTTTACCTGTAAGGCATGTTTTTGGTAAAAATTGCGAAGACCTAAGATTATTTTAGGCTTAGTTAAACCACTACTTTCTGAATGATTTGACTGAAGTTCTATGACATCACCCGTAATAGTATCAACAACTTCAAGCTTATCGTTTGCTGGAAAAAAACTAGATAATGATTGGGTACAACTGATTTGACCACGGCTAAGGCATACACGTGTCAAACTATAGCGACGCTCCAAAGACACAATACTCTCTCCTGCCTCCCACACTCTTCTCCGTTTTAAAGTGCTCTAAAAAGTGCTATAAGAGGATTTAGTTTCCCGTTAATTAACTTAGATAGTCTAAGTAATGAATTTCTCAATGTAACATATTCCACACAAATCGCATGTCTTTTATTATCAAAATGAGTTATATATTAACGTATCTTAACTTTACGTTCTCAGGACTTTTCAGCACAGTTAGTCTTAAAAATATTCATCTATAATTAAGTGCTAAAAGACATTCCTGATGGCTTCTTGATGACTTCTATATAGTCTTGACTGAGTAGTCTAACTGGGTAGTCTGACTGGATAGTCTTGAAGCTTGTGAGTTTATTACTGGACAGGTATGTCGGAATATCCAATATCTCAATTCAAGATCTCAATTCAAGATCTCAGTTCAAGATCTCAATTCAAGATCTCAAGGTGTTGACCAATCCTGTTCAGGTCGTCATTATCTTGCTTTGCCGTGAAGGCGGTGCTATACTCCTATTTCGTCCATAAGCAAATGCTGTTATGGACGTTAGGCGTTTGGGCGTATAGCTCAGTTGGTAGAGCGGCGGTCTCCAAAACCGTAGGTCCAGGGTTCAAGTCCTTGTGCGCCCGCCATATACAAAGACAGCATTTATATGTTTGTCTAAACGAATGCGATGAGTACTTGATACTCATCGCATTTTTGTTTTTTATTGCTTACCTGTTTTTATAGGCTAAGCAATTCCACGATTAACTGCGACAGCAGTGAATCGGCGAGCTTCGTAACTAGTAAGAATTAACTCAATTAGTATGTACAGTTGTTACGTGGAAACGCTACGAGTAGGAACGAACTCATTTAGCATGGGTCAACATTACGTGAAAACGCTAGTATTAATAGTTACTGCCCAGCCTGTATAGGCTCACCAGTTGCTAGTTCTAAAGCAACATTTAAAATGGCATCGCCTTGTAGGTCTACAAGACTTGTTTGTGATTCAGGTTGCCTTTTGCTATAGGCAATTTCGATGAATCTGTAATTTCCATTTGGCTGAACAATAGTACGTCCAACATAGCGGCTAGATGCATAGATGTCTATGACAGTATCGGGCTTGGCAGCTTTGCCTTCTATCTTGAAAATTTGTGGAATGTTGCTGTCGTTTACAACGATATCTGGAGCAACACCAAGATTATGAATATTCTGTTTTGTAGGTGTTAGCCATTCAAACGATACTTGGGTGATTTGTCCGCTGTTGGTCAGTGGTAATACAGTTTGTCCTACACCTTTACCAAAAGTAGTTTCGCCAATAACTACCACCCGACCGTTCTCTTTTAAAGAGGCAGCAAGTAGTTCGGCTGTTGATGCTGAATTTCTATTCACAAGAACAATGATGGGTATGTCGATGGCTGTATTGTCGGCTCGAGCTATCCTCTGCGTAATCCCCCGAGTCCGCTGAAAGGCTATTTCTTTCTGCTGTAGTAACTCATTGGCAATCAACACACCTTGGTTAATAAGCCCGCCCCCGTTGTCTCGTAAATCGATAATTAAAGTGCTGGCTTGCTGGCTAAGTAAATTTTGCAAAGCCTCTTTGAATTGTTCATATACATTATAGTTATAAAAATTATAGATGCGGAGATAGCCTAAGCTTGGATTTATCATCATTGTTTCAATGCTTTGAACATTGACGATTTGCCGAATGACTAATAGCCTTAATAGCTCAGCTTCACCGTGTCTTCGTATGGCTAATGCCACAGGCGTTCCTGCATCACCACGCAGCTTTATAGCTACGCTATCCACATCAATATTGAGTACATCTTCACCATCAATCTGGTAAATGATGTCGCCACGAAGCAAGCCTGCTTGATGTGCAGGGCTACCTTCATATACCTGAACAATTTCCACAATACTTTCGTTGCTTGGGTCTCGCCCAATAAGCACTACCCCAATGCCAGCATATGAGCCTACTAAATCTTGATGTTCTTTTAAAGCTAGTGCTTCTTTAGAATAATGACTAAAAGGGTCTTCTAAAGCATCAACCATACCAACAATGGCTTGCTCCAAAACATCTTCGCTTGCCACTTCTCGAAAATAAGATTCTGAAATCGTTGCATAGACTTCAAAGAGGGTTTGCCCCAACACGCTTTCTTTAAGTTCACCTGCAAAATCTCTAGAAAATAGTTGTGCTGAGCCTATGCTTACGAAATTACTAGCCACACAAAGTAGTGACAGAATGATGACCACAACAATTTTTTTTGTGTTTGCTACTTTCATAGTTGTAATGTGGTCTTTCTGTGAGAGAGGCTTTCCTTTATAAAGCAGATAAAGCTCAACTATAGAGATAAATCTTAGTCTGGTTGCTGATAAGGGCTAGTATCTTGGACATCTGCTCTCTGAATTGAGAGAAGGTAACTATCTAAATATGTTATTAGTGTAGAAACGTTTTCCACACCTAATTATATCATCATGCCTAACTACTGGCGATTTCTTTTGCTTGTGCAAGGATTATATCAAACATTTCTTCTGTTAGGCGTCCAGTATTGGTATTTTGAAAACTGACGTGGTAAGCGTCTAGCATTGGAATAACTGGTATAACACTGTCTATATCATACTGGTCGGTATTCAACTGGTCGGTATTAAACTGATGTAGTGCGCCATGTGAAAATTTGTGTTTTGCTTTTACGATTTTAATATCTTTTTTGAGGTATTCCAAATAGCTATCATGGGCGATGCTACCAAGCGCTAACACAAGCTTGAGATTTGGCAATCCACTGAAGTCATACGCAAGCCAAGATTGACAGTTCATAACTTCTTCTCGCACAGGTTTATTGCTAGGGGGAACGCAACGAGCGGCAGCTGTAATGAATAAGTCGTTAAGCTCCATACCGTCATTTTGGTCAGTGGCAATGGCTTTAGACGCAAGTCCTGCACGGTGAAGCGCTGGGAATAAAAAGTCACCGCTCGCATCACCAGTGAACATGCGCCCAGTACGGTTAGACCCGTGTGCACCAGGTGCTAAACCAAGCAGTAAAATGCGGGCATTTGGATCACCAAAACCCGGCACAGGTTTACCCCAATACTCAACGTTTTGATATGCCTTGCGCTTTTTAAGTGCGACTTCTTCACGCCAATCTGCTAAGCGAGGGCACTTTCTGCAAGTCGCTAGTTCTTTAGGGAAAAAATCATAGGACATAGTAGCGGTAATTTATAGCGATTAGAGGATTAGAGGTAGGGTGTTAAGCCTTTTTTCAAGCGGTCTAAACCTTCTTGCACAATAGCTGTGCTGGTTGCAAAATTAATACGTGCAAAGCCTGCACCACCATCGCCGTAGGGTTCACCCATGTTTAGACCAACTTTGCACTCTTCAACAAATATCTTTTCAAGCTGTTCATCCGCTATGCCTAAGGCACGAAAATCCATCCAAGACAAGTAGGTAGCTTCTGGCATAGTGTGTTTAATTTGTGGAAGCTCACTAGCTAAAAAGTTTGCTACTAGCTGACGGTTTTTATCTAGGTAAGCCATAGTATCTGTTAACCAATCAGCACAGCGAGGGTCAGTAAAGGCAGTCAGTGTTGCATTTTGCACCATAGTATTTGGTGTCATGAGCATACCGTAACCAACATCTTTTAAACGCTGCATCAACTCAGCATTTTGAGTCGCTAAAATACCAATTTTCAAACCCGCCATGTTGAAGGTTTTAGTGGGTCCAAACAGGGTAATGGTTCGTTGAGCAATTTCATCACTAATTGAAGCAAATGGAATATGTTGTTGATCTTCAAAGGTAATATCGCTGTGCAACTCATCACTGAGTACCCATAGACGATGGCGAAGAACATAATCCGCAAGTTTTTCTAGCTCTTCACGTGTGTAAACCCTCCCTGTTGGATTATGTGGGTTACAGAACATGAATAGTCTTGTTGAAGGGGTTGTTTGTTCTTCAAGTTTATCAAAATCAATTTCCCAACGATTATTTTGAAATATAAGTGGATTTTGTACAATCGTACGATTGGTTTTTTGGGTTGCCATCATAAAAGGTGGGTAGATTGGTGTTTGCATGATGGTTTCGTCACCTGCTGAGGTGCAAACCATATTTGCTAAGAACATACCTGGAATGATGCCATGCACTAGCCACAAATCATCCGATTGTAGCTGCCAATTAAAACGTTCGGCTTGACGAGCGATAATCGCCTCACCTAAACCTTCAATACCTTCAAAATTTTGATAAACCAAATTGTTTTCCCTTGCACAGTTAACCAGTGATTCAATAATCACATCTGAGGTTGGAAAATCCATGTCGGCAACCCAAAGCGGTAAAACATCTTTACCGTACTTTGACCACTTTACGTTGACACGGTTTTGGAGACTATCAATGGTTATATTGTCGTATGGATGCATGATTGAGTTTAACGCTTTGTTGAACGACAAAGCAACCATTTA
>CALDTA010000427.1:0-6507 GCA_937924455.1 uncultured Deinococcales bacterium | reverse complement strand
GTCACAAAGGTTTTGTAGTTTGCCAGCAATCTCTGTTTCAGAAAGACGTCTAAAACGGTAGTGCTGACAGCGAGAGAGAATTGTTGCTGGTAATTTCTCTGGTTCGGTTGTAGCAAGAACAAAGACCAAATTACTCGGTGGCTCTTCTAAGGTTTTGAGTAAGGCATTGGCTGCGCTTTTAGTAAGCATGTGTGCTTCATCAAGTATCCAAACACGTGAACCACCTCGAATTGAAGACAGGTTTACTTTTTCTCTTAGGTCACGTATATCTTCAACCGAGTTGTTGCTGGCAGCATCAAGTTCGATAACATCAGGGTGATTGGCCTGTCGCACCAACAAGCATGATTCGCACTCTCCACAAGGTTTTATTTTTTCATTAGTACAGTTGACTGCCATTGCTAGCAATCTTGCAGTGGTTGTTTTACCTACACCTCTCGGTCCAGAAAAGAGATAAGCATGACCGATGCGACCTTTTTGCAAAGCCGCAACGAGCAAGTCTTTAACATGTTCTTGTCCGATGACTTGATCAAAGGTTATAGGTCGTGCTTGTTGGTAAAGGGCTGCCATTAGGTAGACATGCTATCATTTTTGAAGAGAATTTTTCTAAGGTAAAAACACTATGAAGTAAATGCAAGTAAATGTATTAAGCAATAAATAATTCACAATCTAGAAAAATCGTGAAACTTTTCACTTAAGATTTTATATAGGTGCTTGTTTAAGGTTTTGTTGATTACCTCTTTGAAGGTCAAATCTTAAGATGAGGCTTTGGCTTTGAGATGGGGGAGATAGTTGAAATAGGAGAGAGTTGATTATGGGTGATGATAGTTTTTCCCAAATAAAAAAGCAGGTGATTCTCAGAACCACCTGCTTCTTACTAAGTTACTTTATGTTGCGAACTTACTGATCTTCATATGCTTCAGGGTAAAGCACAACCTGCACATAATTCTGTGGTCTGAGGTATACCTTTGCCATTGTTTGAATATCTTCTGATGTTACTGATTCATAGACTTGGGGTAAATCAAGAATTTGCTCTGGGTTTTCTTGCGTTCTTGTTCCATAGTAAAAACTTAAGATACTGCTCCAATAGCTATTTTCTGTAAGACGTTCTTCATGATTGCGTTTGCGTTGTTCAATAACCTTGGCAAGCGTATCTTCTGGAGCACCTTTTGTACGTAGCTCATGAATAATTTCGAAAATTGCCTCAACAAGCTCATCAACGCGCTCAGGATCAGTACCAAAGTCGATACTAAAGGTAAAGCGGTCATAAGGCTCAAACTGAATGTTAGACCTAACACCTACACCGTACACGCCACCTAAGTCTTCACGTAAGACTTCTCGAGCCATGATGCCCATCACTTCTGATGTAAAAGTTAGGTCAATACGATTTTTTAGCGTTGCATCAAACGCACCACTAAATTCAATGTGTACAGCGCTTTGTTCTTCAAGGCCTTTGTAGACATTTTCGATAATGACTTGAGGGGCTCGTGGTGTAGGCTGGCGATTAACAATAGTTTCGCCTTCTTTAGCTTGCTCAAGCATTGGAATATTGGCTAGATATAGCTCTGACAAGCGGCGGATTTCTTCAAGGCTAGTATCGCCAACAAACACAACTTGGAGGTTATCTAAGTTTGCCATCCGCTCTTGATATATTTCAAATGCTCTATCAAAATCTAATGCTTGAATCTCTTCAACAGAAGGCACTTTGAAACGTATGTTGTTGTTATAGACTATTTCAATGATTTTGTCTTGGAAAACTGCTTGTGGATTTTCTCCTCGATTAGCGAGACTTGCTGTGGCTTGTTCGACAAATCTTTCAAACGCTAATTCGTCTTTGCGAGGGTCAGTGATATTAAGGTAGATAAGCTGGAATAAGCGTTCTAAATCTTCAGTAACAGCGCTACCACCAAAGCCTTCTGAATAATCACTGATGCTAGCACCCGCACCAACATTTTCACCAGTTAATAGCTTAATGAGTTGACTAGCATCAAAGTCTGAGACACCACTATCTGCAATGATAGAGTTGATATAAGCACCCTCTAAGTAATCTTCATCTTCAAGAAGAGAGAGACCGCCACTACTACTAGCGGTAACACTAACTTCTTCAGGTGTGAAGTCTGTTTGCTTGAAGTGAACAGTCATACCATTAGCTAACTTAAAACTGTGTAGGTCTAATACATCATTGTAGCTATAATCACTGCTTTCAACAGGTGTTAGCTCAGTTGTAAATAGCTCGGCGTCACCAACATCATCTTGATACGCTTCTACCTCAGTTGTTTGTAAAGATTCAATTAAGGCTGATAATTCTGACTCGTTTGGAAGTGTTAGACCCTCTTTTTCAGGTGCTAAAAGTGCGATAGCACGGTTATCCTGACTAGCAATTAATGCTTGAAGTTCAGCAAAGTCTTCAAGACCTATTGTTGGTAGGATTTCTTGAACAAGCGCATATTCAAATTCAATACCTGGACTAGCTTCACCCTCAAGGTGCAACCTTACAAATTCATCTACAAAGCTATTGTGGTCTCGGTCAGTGCGCTGGTCATAGCTTTGTTCATAGCCTGTGAGCAGATTTTCTTTTGCTCGTTCTAATTCTCCTTCGGTAAAGCCAAATTGGGAAGCACGATTAATTTCTTCGAACATGCTTTCAAAGCCAGCTTCAAGTGCTTCTTGATTTTCTTGAGGAACAAATACAAAGTCTATAGTGTTGGTTAAACGAGCGATGTTGCTGTTAGAGAGTTGTGAAAATAGGAAAGGTGTATTTGCTTCACGTCCTTTTTCCTCTAAGCGAAGAGTAAACATGTCCGCAAAGAGCATACCTTTCACGAATTCTCTATAGCTGTTGAATGATGCTAGGTCTTCATTTTTATTGCTAATACTAATTTGCGCTAGCACATAGGGGAATTCTGGATCTTCAAAAGCTAGGTAGCGTGTACCTTCTTCTTCTTCGATGGTGTATTGGGTACGTTCTTTTGCATCTACTGGATTTGTTAGACCAGAGAAACTGGCTTTGATTTTTTCTTCAATTTCAGCAACATCAAAGTCACCGACAGCAATTACAGCCATTAGATCAGGGCGGTACCAGGTGTCGTAGTACCTTGTAAAAGCTTCTCTAGGTGCTGTTTCTAAAATATCTATTTTGCCAATAGGTAAACGCTCAGCATATCTAGAGTTTCCGTAGGTAAAAGGAACCATAACTTCGCTAACACGACCATTTACATTTTGTAGTCTGGCACGTTCTTCTTCGATGACAACGCCACGTTCTTTGTCTATTTCTTCCACTTCTAAAGTGGCTTCGCTTGCCCATTCTTGCAAAATTTTCATACCTGTGTCTAAAAATTCAGGATTATCCATAGGTATTTCTAGAAAGTAAACGGTTTCATCAAAACTTGTATAGGCATTTAGGTGAGCACCGTAATCCATGCCTATGCTTTCTAAATAGTTATCAATTTCGTTACCACTAAAACTTTTTGTGCCATTGAAGAGCATATGTTCTAAAAAGTGTGCAACGCCTTGCTGGTCAGGGTCTTCAAGTAATGAACCAGCATCAATAACAAGCGAAAATCTAGCCCTGTTTGGCGGTTCCTGGTTTTTGTGGATGTAATAGTTGAGACCATTGTCTAATTCCCCTGATATAAGCCCAGGGTCTTGTGGCAATAAGTCTTCGCTTTGATAGGTTGTGCCATCTATGGTGTAACTATGTTGGGCTGTACTATTCATTGTACTGAGCAATAGTACAGACATGACGAGTATGTAAAACATGCGAGGCAGTTTTATCATGTGGGAGTATCCTTTCGTAAAAAGGTATGGAGTTTTGGCTTTATGCTGCATTTTATTGCTGTTGCGGTTTATTGCAATTACATTAATGATAAAAGCCGTATTTTGTTTGTATCATGGAATTAAAAACAAAATAGGATGAAAGCTTACATCTTAAGTACGCTTAAATATTGAAATAATCAATTTCTTTGTTTTAGGGTTATTTGGTTTAGGTCTAATTTGAAACCCAGACTGTGCCTAATAAGGTAGTATGTGTATATGTCAAAACCCCGTATTCTAGGTGGTACTGCTAAAGGTCGTAGTTTAGAGATTCCAAGACAAGGAACAAGACCTAGTCCTGCACGCGTTCGAGAATCACTCTTTAATATTTTGCAATTTTATGACCGAGGTACTTTTCTTGACTTATATAGCGGTTCGGGAGCGGTTGCCTTAGAGGCTGCTTCAAGAGGATGGACCTCAACAGCAGTTGATAAGAGCAAAGGTGCTGCCCATGTCAATAGGTTAAATGCAACGAATCTTGGTTTAAAACTAAGTGTTCACTGTGATGATGCCTTGCGTTTTGCCAAAACGCACCCAAAAGGATTTGACTTTGTTTTTGCAGCCCCACCGTATCCGATGGATTTAGGGGCAATATTTCATGAGATTTTACAGAGTGAAGTTGCTGCTGATGGCGGCACGTATATTTTTCAATACCCAAAAGGTATAGAACTTAAATTGAAACACAATGGCAAGGTCGTTGAGTTTGATGAGCGTAAGTATGGTTCAAACTGTATAGCGATTATTGATAGGAATACGCTTGACATAGATAGCACTTCTGAAGTTAGTTGAAGTCTGGTCTTGTTAAGAACCTTAAGTAGATATTTATTCATTGGTGTTGCGTAAAGTCATAGCAGTTCTACGATTCACTGCAACAGCAGTGAATCGGCGAGCTTCGTAACGAGTAAGAATTAACTCACTTAGTGTGTACAGTTGTTACGTGGAAACGCTATAAGAGTTAAATACTACATTCAGAAATATCTAAGTTAGTAGATAAGGTATAGAAGAATGGCTTCAAAAATTTCATAGTCATGGGCACGTCCTAGATTAAGACTATATTACCTTATGCAAATTCACCTTATGCAAAATACTCTTTTATGAGCAAGATATTTACTTTTTACAACATTTTGTGTAAATGATACGTCCACGCTTTTTTGGTGAATATTATAGAACTGAAACTTCTGTAAAGGCTTTTACAAAGAGTCATCATTGCGTGAATCCAAATTAATAAAAAATACTACTGAAACACATTTTAACTATGCAAAAATTAACGGGTTTATATTTTTGTAACAGTAACATCAAAACTATCAACAATACAATTTAGGGAGAACTATCATAATGAGTAAACTTCATCGGTTGAGTCATTTAATACTCATCATCATATTTTTGGTCGCCTGTTCAGATAGTGAGCAGACTACCCTAAACGAAACTGTACCAGAAGTGGCTGAACAGACGTTTGTTCAGCGTTCTATCAGTAGCACAGTATTTGAGGATCTCAGAACCTCTACTGTATTAGGTGAGAAATTAGGTGAGAACCTCGATAATTTAGAAGCCAGTGCGTCTAGTTTACAAACCCAGCAAGCACAAGAACTTTTGAATAATGGCGATTTTGAATCAGGGCTTACAAGCTGGGAAGCTTGTGACCCAGGAGCTTTAGTTTTATCAAATTCCACATTTGCATTTTCAGGAGAAAGTGCGGGGCTTTTAAGGCAAGGTGGAAGCTGTTTTTACCAAACTGTATCTGTCAGCGCAGGTCAACTATTAACTATGAGCTGCTATGGCAGACTATCTCCATTTAATGGACCAGGTTGGTCAGGCATAGGCGTGGGTGTAAGCAACAGTAATTTCCAACTTTTAGCAGATGCACCTTCAAGACAGGTTACAAGTAATCAATATGAACTCTACACAACAAGTGTAACAGCCCCACCAAACGCAGCCAATGCAGCCTTGTGGGTCTATACCGATGGAGAAGTAATAGTTGATCAGTGTTCCCTCAGTGTAGGTACAACTACGCCACCCCCACCGCCGCCATCTGGAGATAACCTACTAACCAACGGTAACTTTGAATCAGGACAAACAAGCTGGTTTCCATGCTCAGCAAGTGGTTTTAGCATTAACAATGGTGGTGTAGGAGGAAGTCAATCTCTACGCCTAACAGGTGGAGGATGTTTCTACCAACAAGTAAATGCAAGTGCAGGACAAAACTATAACCTTAGTTGTCAAGCAAAGCGGAACTCTTCAGCTTGGACAACCATGACCTTGAGTTTTCTTAATAGTAGTTATGCATTGCTAAGCAGTGACCAAGAAGTTATTAGCTCAACTGCATTTCAAGGCTATACAGCGAGTGGGACTGCACCAAATAATACAAACTATGCAGTCATTACCATGTACAGCGAATCAGTTGCACAATATGACAATTGTATATTAAGTGGTGGAGGTAGCGAACCCCCTCCTCCACCCCCTCCACCCCCTCCTCCTGCTCCGTCAGGTGAAAACTTGCTTATCAACGGTGGGTTTGAAAGTGGGCGTACAGGTTGGGCGGATTGTTCAGCGCAAGGTCTTAGTACAGACGCTGATGCAGCAAGTGGTGTATCTGCTTTAAGAGTTGCAAGCGCAGGCTGTATTTATCAACAAGTAAGCGTCTCAGCAAACGCAAACTTAACACTTAGTTGTCAAGCAAAACGGAATAATAGCAACTGG
>CALDTA010000426.1:0-3852 GCA_937924455.1 uncultured Deinococcales bacterium | reverse complement strand
TGGGTAAATCTAAATTGATGCTTTGTTTTGAATCAGTCATAACTTACAACTACTATCAGGAACTTGTATAAAAAGTATATCAGATAGAGAAAAGTAGAGAGGTCTACCCAAACAATTTCAAAACACTTCCTAAAAAGAAGTCAAACATGTCTATGTAAAACTGCGACTAGAGATTTCTTCTAAGGAGAAAATATGCAAAAATTTCAGTTTCGTTTGGTAGTTTTACTTAGCATTCTTATGCTCTTAAGCCTTTCGCTTGCCCAATTTGGTCAGGGCAGACGAGGGCAGCAACAAGATAATCGACAAAGACAGCAAAGTGGTTTGAGTAATAGCTTAGAGACGGTATTTGAAAATGCTCGAGCCTCGGCTGTTCGTATCGAAACCTCTCCAGCAGGTATTGGCTCTGGTTTTGTCATATCGGCGGATGGTGGCATCTTAACCGCATACCACGTTTTGCAAAATGCTAGCTCAGTTAATGTGGTTTTTGATGATGGTAGTCGTTACCGTGCAGCGCTAGTTGGTTTTGATGAATACCAAGATGTTGCGCTTTTAGACATTGATGCAACTAACCTTACACCGCTAAGCATCGACTTTAGTAATACACCAGAAATAGGAGAGACCTTACTTGCTATTGGCAACTCTAGAGGACAATTCAATGCGGCTCGAGCTGGTCGCCTGTTTGCCCTTAATCAATTTTTAGATGTAGCTTTTCCCGAAAGTTTAGTAGGTTCAACTCTACCTCTCGCCCCAGGTGATTCTGGTGGTCCTATTTTAAATAGCTCTGGTGACGTTATTGGTGTTGCAGTTGCTGCTAGCCGTGCTCGCAATGCTTCACTAGGTTTTGCAGCACCACTCTATGGTAGACCTGCCAGTGAACTTATCGCTAATCTGCAAACAGGAACACAACGTGGTGTACCTTATTTGGGAGTTTCACTGCTTGAAGTTACAGCAGAGGCAACAGCGCAGCTTGGCTATGACCAATTACAGGGTCAAGTACAGGGTCAACAAGTACAAGGTCAACAAGTACAGGGATTGATGATTACAAATGTTGCGCCAAACTCTGGTGCTGACCTAGCAGGTTTGCAAAACCCAGATATCGAACAAACTATTGTTCGCACTGGTAGAGGCAATAGAGAGTCAGCAATAACTCAAATCAATCAAGCAGACATTATCACCTCAGTTAATAATCGTACTGTTAGTTCATTTGATGACTTGCTTGTCTATATTCGCTCACTACAGGTTGGTGATGTAGTCATGTTAGGTGTGTTGCGAAACGGTTCAACCGTTGAAGTTCCCGTGACCCTTGGTATGAGGAGTCACTTTTAGGTTGTCTTTGTTTAAGTTGTCTTTATTCAAGTTTTTTTGTTTAAAGTGGTACAAGATGTCCTGCTTCATAAAAATCTGTCTTAGCTTAGAGCGTACTTGACTTTCCAGCTTTCAGGAATCTCTAGTTTGAGTCCGTAAAGATAGCGAATCAGCTGTCCGTGATGTTGGCATTCGTGTTCTAATAGTGTAACGATAAGTTGGTATTGAGTTTCACTATACATACGAATATCACCAAGAACCTCTTTGACCACATCTTCAGAACTATGCAAGGCAACTAGCACATCTTTCTTGTTGTGAGGTTTATTCAGAGAACAAGAAAAACCCGACCATTGATTTGCTTTAATCGCTTTGCTATAGCTTTCCCGTGCACCAACTACACACCAAAGTTGTAGACCAATTGTATTTGAGGGTAAGTTTGGCAGTTTTTGATTTAGTGTGGCTTCATCTAGTGTAGCAACTAAGTCTTGGTAAAGTTGAAATGATTTGTCAAAGCTAGCAAGGAGTACATTGCTAAAGAATACATTGCTAAGGAGTACATTGGTAATTTGCGACATAGCTTTAGTGTACTCCTAAAATTAAATTAGATATTGTTTTTGTCAATGCTTAGGACAAGTTCCATAACTGAAATTCGCAAGTAGCCTTACCAAAATTTGCGTCTGTGACGCAGATTCTTACTAATTGAAGTATTTGAGGATAAAGTATTTTCGAATTTAATTCAACTTCGCTTCGAGCCTAACTTGCAAAAAAGTATACTGCAATGTTCAGAAATGTTCAGAAACCTTATTTTACAAGAAGTGCCGAACTCACAAACTGTCCTAAACGATGTTTTGTCATAATTACAAATTATAGCCGAGCTTCGTAATTTGTGTTTCCTGCAGTTCTGATGGCAGCTTTCCCTTTTTTCGAGACTATAACTTTTTTTTATAGCTTAGTAAAAGTTCCACATTGGATGATTGAATGGGACACTCCCCAAGAATTACTAATCATTATAGTGTAAAGTATAGTGCAACTTGTCAGAAAGCTTTGCTAGGGGAAAAGGTACGATTTTAGGTAAGCTTGGAAAGCCATTTGCTTCTAATGGTAAGGTTTGCGCTAAGGTCTCTCCCTACAATAACTATTACTTCAGAATGTTCCCTAATTAGCTTTAGTTTGGAAGTCCACATTTTTGATGTGCTTTTATCTAAGCCAATATTTAGGAGTTGTATATGCATAATACGATTATTTCACAGGAATCAAACAATTTAAAAACAGACTTTCTACGTACATCCGCTTTAAGAATACATATCGTTTGTTTAAGTATACTGTTACCGTTTACGATTATGCATTTATTCGCTGGACGTTATGAAGCATTTCTAGGAAACCTTGTAATTTTTGCAATTAGTACTTTTAATATATGGTCTATCTTGGTAAAGAAACGCTACTATAGTCGTGTTACTTTAATTGTTTTGCTACCTGTCGTAATTATTTCGCTTTTGCTTTCTATAAGAACTGAAGGTGTCATTGGATTATTTTCTTGCTACGCAGCAATGATTAGTTTTTACTTTATTTTGCGAGAACGTCAGGCGTGGTTTGCGAATGTGGCAATACTTGCCGTCAGTGTTCCAACTGCTTGGATGACTTTAGGGTCTCAACAAACAATTAGTTTTGCAGCATCCTTTTTATTGGTTAGTTTGTTTACAGCGATTTTTCTCAATGTCATTTATTCACAGCAAAGAAAACTTCAGTTACAGGCAGCAACAGACACGCTTACGGGGTTGTTGAACCGAACTATTCTCTATCAAAGTCTTGAGCAGGCGATTGCGCAGAATAAACGCAAGGGTATTGCGATGACCATCATCACTTTTGATATTGACCATTTCAAATCTATCAATGACAGTTATGGTCATGACGTTGGCGATGAAGTGTTGCAGAGTTTAGGTGCGCTTCTAAAGCAGAAAATTAGACGTACAGATAAAGTCTTTCGCCTTGGTGGTGAAGAGTTTATGGTCATATTGTTCGATACTGACCTTGAAGAAGGCTATTTGGCTGCTGAAAACTTACGAGAGATCATTTCATCGACCTCGTTTATTAGACAAAGACAACACCAAGTAACTGTTAGTTTAGGTGTTGCCACCCTTCTGCCAGACGAAAGTTTGACAAACTGGGTAAAGCGTTGTGATGAATATCTTTATGTTGCGAAGTCTACAGGACGAAATAAAGTTGTGTATCGCAATAGTGTGAATGGGTTTGAGCCTTCTGTGGATATTGCAGTGAATAGACTTAACTAGACTATAGGGTTGTAGCTAAATAATGGAGTTGTAGCTAAATAAAAAAATTGCCTTTTATAACTGATGAAGTCTCGTCGATTGAGTGTTATGCTTAGTGCATGTCTCAACTTTTTTCTCCTTTAAAAATTAAAGATATAACCTTTAAAAATCGCATAGGTGTTTCACCAATGTGTCAGTACAGTTCTGTTGATGGTGTAGCCAACGATTGGCACATGGTTCACTTAGGCTCTCGAGCCGTTGGTGGTGCTGGTTTAATCAT
>CALDTA010000425.1:0-5415 GCA_937924455.1 uncultured Deinococcales bacterium | reverse complement strand
GTAAATACTCGCAACACCAGGTTTACTGATGATGTTCCACCAACCTCTGGCAATACTTGTGTTGCGTTTTTTAGGTCGTTGAAAGTTCTCTTCAACCCCCCAAACAATTAAGAGTCCACCTGCGAAGAGTAAAACTGCTGTGATGACAAAGGCAGCTCGAAAGCCTATCCAGTCTGCTAAGATGCCACCAAGAATTGGACCTATTGCGATGCCTGTCCAAGTCCCTGTTTGTAAAACCCCCATAGCGTAACCATTGTGTTCTTTGGGTACAATTGAGGCGACCATAGCATTGGCTGCTGCTACTGTACCTGTGATTAACCCTTGGATAGCTCTTAAGAGAACGAGTTGTTCTGCATTTGAGACGAAGGCCATCAAGAGGACGATGATGGAACCACCAAAGAAGGCCCTGGCCATCATCAGCTTCCGACCAAACATATCTGCAACTGTTCCCCAGATAGGTGCAGAAACCATCATGGTGATTGCCTGACTTGAAAAGACCATGGCTGCTAAGAACTCTGTTCCAAAACCGTAGGCTGAACCCAGATACTCAACATACAAAGACAAAAAAGGGAAGATAGTCGAAAACCCAACTGCTGAGAGCAATTGGGCAGTGAACATTATCCATAGACTTCTTCGCCAGTTTTGTTGTGAATGGTGTTCGTTCACAGGCTCAGCCTAAGCTGTAATACTGTAATTTTTAACACCGTAATTTGCAACACCTTAATCTGCAACACCGCAATCATGCGCCTAGTGTAGAGGATGTAAAAATCAAAAGTTGGGAATCGGCAAAAGTGGTTTTTGCACTGGCGTTTGTAATGGCGTTTGCACTGGCGTTTGTAATGGTGTAGTGAGTACATGCCTGATAGAGGATTATGAAAGGTATTTGGCTACAATATTTTTCTGTGCTGTTGAAGGTAGCTTATCAACGATAGTTTGGCTAAAGTCTTTATGATTCTTTAGATGACTTAGAAAAATGACTCTTCTTTTTTGTGAACTACTAGTCCCCTGATACTCTATAGTGAGAATATAGCCAATGATAAAAATGTGTCTTACAGTGAATGATGTAATAGCTTCAAAAGGAATATCGGCAGCATTAAAGACACCATCAATATCTAGGTGTTCTTTGGTGATTCTGAAGTAACGAGATTGATTGATGAAGACGGCAACAACAAATAAAAAACCAGTGAAATTAAAGTCCAATGCAAATGGTGCATTGTGTACGATTAAATCCAAATCCCAAAAGGATATAAAAAGCAGGAGTGCAGTGATAAGCCATCCGTAGGCAGTTGTGCCTTCCCAAGCCTGAATACTGTTACTGTTATCTGACATTTTTAAACCTTCTCCCAAGTTAGTGCAATATCTAGTGAGTCCAAGTAAGCTTCTAAACTGTGATTGTACTTTGCTAGTTTATTGAGGAGATTATGGGTTGTTTCTAGAGATTGATAAAGTTCATCTTTTTGAACATATCCTGCTTCAAAAGCTGCAATGAGTTCGTCAGTATCGTCAATAGTTGTGAATCGATTTTCGTAGACTAGTAAATCTAGATATAGGTCACGCATATGCCATGTGGTATTGCTTTGTTCGGTGACATTGACAATATCAATGTAGTAGGTGCAACGCTCTTCAATAGGTATATGGTCCTTCCAGCCAAATTGTGTGACCGCAATATTTTCACTTGCCAGAATATGCGAGGCAATATGGTTGATGTTTTTACCTTCAATAGGTAGAGACCAATACAGGCTTTTTTCAAAAAGCTGAAGCTGCTCTAATTTTCTTTTTGGTGGAGCGCCAGCTCGGTTGGTAATCATGATACCTTCTTGGAAATTAAAGGTTCGGGTGTTCACTTCGTGAATCATGCTGGCAGTATAACCTAAAAATTACCCCCAACTTCTATGGTAGGAGTTGGGGGTAGGGTTTAACAAATGTCTAAAAAGTTTTGAATCATTTCATGACCTGTCTCGGTCAAGATACTTTCTGGGTGAAACTGTACGCCCCAGATTGGATAGTCTTTATGTTTCATGCCCATATTGACAGTTTCGCCGTTTTCTTCAATCCATGCGTTCATTTGTAATTCTTGGGGAAGGTCTTTTACGATAAGAGAGTGGTAGCGGGTCGCGGTGAGGCTCGAGCCCAATCCCTCGAACACCCCTGAGCCGTCATGATTAACAACACTCGTCTTACCATGCATGATAGTCTTAGCCCTAGTCACCGTTGCGCCAAATGCTGCACCAATACTTTGATGTCCAAGGCAAACACCAAAGGTAGGAATGTCTTGACCGTATTGTTTAATAACCTCTACTGAGTGTCCAGCTTCAGTAGGTGTACAGGGACCAGGCGAGACGATGATGCCATCAGGCTTAAGCGCTTTTATTTCCTTTAATTCGAATTGATCATTGCGCCACACGATTGGATCAACACCGGCTTCGCCTACATATTGAACTAAGTTATAAGTAAAAGAGTCATAGTTATCAATCATCAATATTTTTTTCATAGTGCATCCTTTTTAACTACTACAATAATATGGGTTCCGTTATCTAATGCGCCAAGTTCAGCACAGTAGTCTAATTCCCATTGTAAGAATCTATTCCAGATTTCTGAATTTTTATGTTGTTGCTCTAATAGAGCTGCTCTGTCAAGACCTAAGCTCAGATAATTAGAGGCAGATGCCGCAACAATTTGACATGGGAATTGTTCGATTAGTTCTTTAAGTTCTTTATATCGGTACATTTTGAGGATATGACCGTTATTTGTTTCACCTGTTAAAATGCCTTCAGAGTTGACATTGTCAACAATATCTGGAAATGCTTCTAAGGCACTAATTGCTTCATAATACGTTCTAGTTGTACCTAAGAGTGACATAACACTGAGTAAAATGTAGCCATTGTGTTTAGTGACTCGTAGCATTTCTTCAAATGCTGTTGTGGCTTGTTCTAGTACATAACTTAGAGGACCACCGTAGCAGGTTACAACGTCGAAACTTTCGTTTTGAAAGTCACTTAAATTAGTAATGTCTTGTTCTAAAAATGCTTGTGCTTGGAAGCCAGCCTTTGCCATATGCTGCTTTGCTAGACGTAGTTGTTCAGGTGATAGGTCTGTAACTGTTAGGTTATCTGTGAGTTGTGCTAATTCAATGCTAAAGCGACCAGCGCCTGCACCAAGTTCTAAAACAGAGTTGTTACTTGCAATGTACTTGTGCAAATAATGTTTGTGGATGTGGAAAGAAACTTGATTTGCAGGACTGGAAAGCATCCTTTCCCATTCACGTTCTCCGTAAGCATTATAGTAGTTTCTAATATGCTCTTGGTTATAGTGTGTTTCTTGTACGGAATCTTGAAGAGGTGGCATTATGTATGTCCAATATTTGTGTTATTTCCCTGTGTTTTGAGTGCAGGGTTTTCTCTAAAGGCTAATTCAGTCCTTCTGTTGCAAGCTCAACTGCCCTAACAAGTGCAGCTAACTTATTATTTGATTCAATATATTCAAACTCAGGATCGCTATCAGCTACAACCCCACCACCAGCTTGTAAGTGGATTTCGTTATTACAGATTGTTGCGGTGCGTAAAGTAAGCGCCATATCCATAGCACCTGTCGCACTGATATAGCCGAATGCACCAGCATAAGCACCACGACGCACGTTTTCTAATTCATCAATAATTTCCATGGCACGAATCTTAGGCGCACCACTTGCAGTGCCCATTGGCAAGGTACTTGCTAATGCATCCAACGGTGTTTTGTCTTCCATAAGTGTGCCACCTACTCTAGAAACGATGTGCATGACATGACTAAATTTTTCGACATACATAAGTTTGTCTTCATCAGGTTTTACGCTGCCGTATTCACACACTCGCCCTAAATCATTACGCCCTAAATCCACAAGCATGATGTGCTCAGCACGTTCTTTTTCATCTGCTAAAAGCTCTTCTGCAAGTGCAGTATCTTCAGCCTCTGTTGCACCACGTTTACGAGTCCCTGCAATTGGCGATGTCTCAACATAACGACCATCAGGACTTTGCACAAGACTTTCAGGACTACTGGCAACCAATGTCACAGGTCCAAGGTCTAGGAAACCAAGATACGGACTTGGATTAACCATGCGAAGTGCTCTGTAAAGTGCAAATGGATCAATGCCCAACTCGGTGCTCATGCGTTGACTTGGCACAACTTGGAAGATGTCGCCAGCATGGATGTAGTCAACCGCTTTAGCCACAGCTTCCATATAGCCTTCTTTAGTAAAGTTGCTGCGCCATTCTGTTTTTACACCTGCTCTGTCCCCAGGTACACCAGGAAGAGGTCTACGGAGTCGGTTATAGATGCGTTCTACAGTTTGTTGTGCTCTTAATTCATCTGCTTCATTATTAACTTCTGCTGGAGCAACCACAAAGAGCTTTCTTTTGAGATGATCAAAGATAATCAGCGCTTCTGGTTCGATGTAAAGCATATCAGGAATATTTAATTCATCTGGATTATCATCGGGTAGCTTCTCGTAGAGTCTTATTAGGTCGTAGGACGAGTAGCCAACAGAGCCAGCCCAGAAACTTGGAAAGTCTGGTACATCAACAGTGTCTTTAACAGTTCTATCCCAAAGAATTCGCAAGGGGTCATTGGTCTCAATAGTTTCTACACCTTGTGCAGTTGTGATGGTTGTTGTTGTGCCGTAAGTCTCGATTCGTTGACGCTGACCAGTGCCTATGAATGAGTAGCGTGCATTTCTTTCGCCTTGCTCTACACTTTCAAGTAAGAAACTGGGGTGTGTGGCAATTTTTAGATAAGCAGTGATAGGTGTTTCTAAATCGGCAAGTGCTTCTTTATAAACAGGTTTTATCTTAGACATTATGATTTCCTTTAAAGGTGTTGGTTAAAATCGTAGGTAATTCATCTAGCGTAGTTATGACGTGGGTGATGTTCATATCAGTCGGAGTAGCCTTTTGTTGAGGATTAAACCAACAAGTATCTATACTGTAATTGATGCCACCTTGAATATCCGAACTCAAACTATCGCCAATGATAATAGTATCTGATTTATCTGGATGACCCATTTCTTTAAAGACAATATCGAATATTTCTGGTTCTGGTTTTTTGAAACCGACTTCTTCAGAAATAGTGATGCTGTCAAAGTATTGCGTAATAGGGGAGGCTGCTAGCCGTGGACGTTGTACGGTGGAAAACCCATTGGTGATGATATGTAGACTATAGTGAGGCGCTAAAGCTTTGACAATATCTTCAGCACCATCTAGTAAGAAGCTACCTTGAGATAAAAAGTTACGGTACATGCTACTGAATTCTGTAGCATCAGTATTGAGCTCAATGCTATCTAAAAAGCTTTGAAACCTACCAACTTTGAGTTCAGCTAAAGTCACTTTACCTGCTTCGAAGTCTTGCCAGTATTGGTGATTGATGCTTCTATAGCCAGTGAGA
>CALDTA010000424.1:0-8202 GCA_937924455.1 uncultured Deinococcales bacterium | reverse complement strand
GTGCTTTTGAATTTGAAAAAATGCTTAGGCAAAGTGCCAAACAAAAAATACTAAGTATAGCTAAAAGAAGTTTTTTGGACTCAGATGCTGTATTCATTAACTACTATTATTAGATTGAATTAGCTCTAATAGCAATAGTGGCTACATCCTATAAAGTTCGTACAATAACTCCTTGCAAGCTTGATTTTAGTAGGGTGGTGCCTTGCCCACCGCCTTTGACTTTAAACAAATACGGTGCATAGAAGGACACCCTACCAACTTCGCCAACATTTATTTGACTTACTTTGCAATGTATACTTAATGCAATGTTTGCTTACGCTACAGCACCGTGCTACGTCTTCCATAATTCATTCATTGGACTTTTCAATAGTTAGCTTAGCTTGCTAAACTCTTCTGCAAAACTTCAAGCGATTCCCAAACATAAGCCTGCTCATCATAAAGATTTTGCACAATCTCAATTTCTTTGGATTTATAAAAACTACCACCAAGATGCATATAAAAGTGTTTACTCGAATTGCTTGCTAAAACCCAAACCATCATTTTTTTAAAACCAACATCAACAAATTCGTTGACCATAGGCTTTAGCAAAGCCTTGCCTATACCCAAGCCTTGATACTTATTCAGGCAGTAAATGGCATAGAGCTCAGCTTCAATAGACTCGTCTAAATCTTGCTCTTCATTTCTGAGTAATCCTGCTGAAGCAAAAGCAACTATCTCATCATTGATTTCTGCCACATGAAGTTGCGTATGTTGGTTAGGATTGTTCTGTGCAGTATGCATAGCATCTGTCCACATAATCGTACGAGACTCAACGCTTAGCCTATCGAGTAAGTCATCTGCCAAATGCCCACGATAGGTTTCTTGCCAACTTTGCACATGCACTATAGCAATAGCTTCGGCATCATTCAGATTAGCTTTGCGAATTTTTGGGGTCATTATGTCAGAGTCCCTCAACGATTTCACTTTAGTTCTGACCATAAACTATGTTCATACTAAAAACTATATTCACAGCAAATCCTATGTTCACAGCAAATCTATTAGCGTTTCCACGTAATGTTGACCCATACTAAATGAGTTCGTTCCTACTCGTTACGAAGCTCGCCGATTAACTGACTTAGGTCAGTTAATCGTGGAAGAGCTTTATTGAACATTTACCCATAATATCAGAGCACTGGCAAAACACTGGCAGAACAAGAATATACTCAAAACACCAATCATGGGTGAAACCCACGTTGAAAAATAAATTCGTGGGCTTCAAGGGAAGAAAATTGAGGAAGATGAGGTTAGAAAAGAACTTCTTAAATCCTTTTCTACTTTGAGTATAGACCCAAACTGTGAAATATCTATCAAGTTGAGCTGAGCTTAATGAATAGTTTGTGAGTGCGGCATGATATACAACTTAGTTAACTGAGCTGGTGTGTCTCGTAAAAAGTTGACAAGCAAGTCTAAATCAATACTTGAAATTTTTGAATATTTGCTACGACACACCTCTGAAGTTTTTTAAAAAGCAAAAAACTTTTACTGACCTACACCCAATCACAGAAAAACCTGTTAAATCTCATAGAACACAACGTATGATTGTGCTGTTATGCAGCGAAACAGACTTTATTTTATTTCTTTACTATTACTTACTTCTTCACTTGTGAGTATTTCTATCTCACAAGTTCCAAAACTCAATGACCAACCCGTGCTCATCAGCATTGAAAGCTATTTGGTGCAAGAGCGTGAAACTGCTGAAGGTAAAACGCAAGAATGGTTTGAACGTGTCAATGAAGCAAAAGCTAATGACACCATAGAGGTGCGCTTAACCGTAAGCAGCGAAGCTGAAGCTCCTTTACCAGCAGCAACTCTACTGGTGACAATGCCAATTCCTAAAGGTATGGTCTATATTGAAAACTCAGCTACGCCTAGCTCAAACCTAGTCATGCTTGAATTTTCCAAAGACTCGAGCCTATTTGGAGAAAACATATTTCATACTGTTACGGTAAATGACGTCGAAAAACGACTACCTGTACCAAGCAGTGATTACCGAGCGCTACGCTGGACTGTACTAAATGACTTTGAACCAGATGAAGAACTTACCCTGTTTTACCGTGTAAGGGTGCTCGACAACGCTAACAATTAAGAGCAATGAACACAATAAACACAATGAACAATAAGAGCGAACCGCATAGCAGCGCAGCAACACAGTAACGCAGCACAAGCACAGTAACGCAGCAACACACCCCCCTCTCACTTCTACTCGTCATGATGGATTCACTATCCGTGTTCTAGCTGATGCTTTCAAAAAGTGCGCTTCTTAATCAGACGACTAGTTTTAATCAAACAGCGTAGTAAGCGATGTGAAGCGAAATATCGGTAGCATGTAAAGGCTTAAAGCTGTTAGGATAGGAAAAAGACTCATTTTTTTATTGGCGTATTACGTTAATATTATGCAATTGTGTGATTTTTGATTGCTTTCATAATTGCTTTGCCAAGATATTTTAAGTTGTTAAGTAGGTTATTTAAGTGCTGGCAACTAAAGCTTTGTTGACAAAGGATATGAAACAACAAGAAGAGTTGCAACAGGTCGGAGGAATTGTTGTGATAAGTGACAACAGTGATAATAAGAGCAGTGCTAAAAAAAGCAGTGATAATAAGAGCAGTTCTGGGAAAATATTTGGGAACTGTGTTTCAATTTTTTTATTAAGTATCGTTACGTTTTGTTTGCTGGGAGTTTCTTTTACATCAGCACAAAGTGTTTTAGATAATCGTTCATTAGATGAATTGTTAAGTGAAGGGCGTGTGTATTTCTTGCGTGGCGATTGTGAGCTATCACAAGTTGTCTTTCAAGAGGCGCTCAAGCGAGACGAGGCAAACGTAACGGCGATGATGGGCAAGGCTCGAGCCCTTGCATGTCAAGCTGCATACGATGGTGCAATCAGCGAATACCAAAAGGCAATTCAAGCTGATTCAACCAATGTCAGTGCTTACATTCAGTTAGCTATCAACTACAGAAACCAGATGTTATCTAGTCCTGCGGACTATCCAGATAACCTAGATTTAGCACTTGCAGCAGTACAACAAGCTGAAGGTGTAAGCCCGAACAATGCCAATGTCGCAAATATCAAAGGCGTTATTCAATTTACTAAAGGTGATTACCAAAGTGCTAAATCGGCCTTAGAAAATGCCGTAAGCATTGCTAAAAGCCAAGCCTTAGCGAATGCTGATCAGTCACAGATATACATCAATCTTGGACGTACTTACCGTGCGCTTGGTGACTTACAACTGTCTCAGTCTGCATTTCGCCGTTCGGTAACTTTGAACCCTGGTAGCGCAGAAGCACACAGCTTACTTGGTGAAACGTACTTCTTGCAGCAGCAGTGCGATGACGCTTTGTACGAGCTGAGCCAAGGTGCAAACCTAGACCCAAGCAATGCTAGCTCTATGGCTACACTAGCGATTGCAACTTTTGAATGTGGTCAGCCAAATGATGCGGAAGTATCGATTAAGCAAGCACTTGATATAGATGGAGTTTCTTACCCTGAGCTCTATACCTATTTAGCCAGAATTTACATTGGCAAAGGTCGTCTTGATGATGCCATCCGTGAAGCACAAAAGGGTGCGTTGTTACCACCACCAAGTCCAGAAGCTGCTTACTGGTTAGGTCAAGCGTATCAAAGCAAAGGTGACATGCAAGCTGCCAAAGACGCTTATTCTCGTGCACTCGAAATTGACCCTGAATATTTTCAGGCTCGAGACGCTATGAGTGCGCTTCCTTAAGCTATTAACTTAAGTATTCAAACTGGAGGCTAGTTGTAGTCTCCAGTTTTTTATTTCAATTTATTGGGGTTTCTAGTTAAAATAGTTTTATATTTCATGTGTAGTAAAGTCCGTTTTATACCGAAGTGAATCATAAATGTCATAATCCCAGTCAATACACAAGGTTTTCAAGCCTTTATCCTTCGGTTATTTCGCAATCTTTGCGACTATATCTTTATGACATTCATCTTTCAGTTTAGTATTAGATACAAATAGAAGGTGATAGGCACAGCCCATCCTACGTTTTATATACATATTTTGAAGACATTCAGCCGATTAGTACCAAAGAAAAAAATAAAGAAAAAAATAAAGAAAAACCATGCCAAAACATATTGAAAGCCCTAGCAATCCACTTATCAAAAGAATTGATAAGTTACAAAAACGCCGTAACCGAGAGCGCGAAGGGGTCTTTTTGCTTGAAGGTCAAAGAGAGTTAGAACGTGCTTTGGCTTGTGACTATGTTTGCGAAGAAATTATCTTGTGCCCTGAATTTATCGAGGATTTTGAAAGTTTTGCTTCTTCTCTTGAAGCTGATTACCTTACGACAACAAAACAACTCTTTTCAAAACTGAGTCATAGAGAAAATCCTGATGGTGTTTTCGCAATTGCAAAAAGTAAAAGCCATGACTTGGAAAATCTGGTCGTGCCAGAAAATGCTTTTGTTTTGGTTTTAGAAAACTTGGAAAAGCCTGGGAATATGGGTGCTTTGTTGCGAACGGCTGATGGGGTGGGGGTTGATGCGGTCGTGATAACAGGAAAGACCGATTTGTATAACCCCAATACTGTGCGCTCGAGCATGGGCAGTCTGTTCTACTTAAACATTGCCCTTACAGATAACCAAAGCTGCTTGCACTGGTTGCAAGCTTCAAATATTAGAAGCTATGCCAGTACACCCCACACAGAAACAAGTTATTGGCAGAGTGATTTTAAACGTGCTAGTGCCATCCTTTTAGGCACAGAGCACGACGGTCTCTCTAATTTTTGGCATGAACATGCCGATGAAGAAATTGTCATACCCATGACAGGCTTAGCAGATAGCTTAAATGTTTCTAGTGCTGGCGCTTTGTTGATGTATGAGGTATTGAGACAGCGTCAGTGATAAGAATACATACCTTATTCAGAATCAGACGCTTCTGAATTATCGTTTTCAAGTAGTTTGCGAACCTTTGCCTTAAGTTCAATGTTTTTTGAAGTCTTTGGAAAGAAGTCATTGGCGTGGCACATTTTAATCATTGTCTCGGTCTTATCATCATGACCTTCTGTCATAATGATAACTGGCACATCTTCAAAGCGTTTGATTTTGCGAATTCGAAAGCAAATGTCCATACCTGTCAGCTTTGGCATCGTAGCATCCAAAAGCATGATGTCAGGCTCATTTGTTTTTAGATACCTAAGCGCTTCTTTGCCATTATCAAAGATAATAACGTTATAGCCTTCACTGATAAAGCTCATTTCTAAAACAGAAAGCTGCGTTGTATCTGCATGTGCGATTAACATTTCAGCTTTAAAGGTTGCTGCTTGTTTTTCTGCTCTTGTTTTTCTCAGCTCAGAGGTATCGCCTCTTTGGCTTTGTCTTGATGCTACACCTGTTTTTATATCTGTGTTTAGATCTGCGTTTATATCTGCATCACTAGGTTCTGTGCTAGCAACTGCGCCCTGAGGAATAGTGGTTTTTTTAGCGATTTTCTGATTGGCTTTGGCTAGGATTTCATCCATAGCAGCCATGCCTGATTTACTGAATGCAGCACTGTCAGTTCTAGTAGTTTTACTAGCGTGTTGATTATTGTCGAGCTGAGCTTGTAGAACAGCTTCGTCAGCTTCTTTTTTCTCTGGTACAGCTGGATTTTCCATCTTGCCCCCTCTTAACAACCATTTTTAGGTCCAACCTTAGGTCCAACCTGTAGTAGCTATTTGTAGTATCTACTTATAGTATATACAGGGTTTTGACCCCGTTATCATGGCGATACACTTTCTACATACCACACTTAAAATACAGCTTACTCTTTGAAGGTATGCTTGAACGTTAGTTAGCCTTTAAATTACATTCATTAACATAACTTCAACATCATATAGTGCTTAATATGGTGTAAAGTTAGAGCATTTAAATGGGCTAAAGATAAGGGCTAAAGATAATAGTTTAGCTCTAGTACAGCGACACCTGATACTAAAAGGGTATGTTTTGGACGCCAAGCTCTAAAAAGCTTATGGCTACAGAATAGTATAGCTAATTCAGAGTATTCACCCTTAGAGTTTTACTTGTTAAAGCACTAGCCTAAAGTTGCGTTTTAGAAAAACTCATACTATTTGGTGATTTATTTGGATTTGTCAATAGTTAGTATTGAATAGATTGAATAAACTTGAATAAACTTGTAATGAGTTGAAGAGATTATTTTTAAAGGAGCACTTTTTAAAGGAGTACTTTTAAAGGAGAACAATGCCTGCGATTGAAGCAAGAGCACTTAATAAACGGTATGGCAAGCGCTTTGCTGTACAAGACATGAGTTTTACGATTGAACAAGGTGAGGTGGTTGGTTTTCTTGGACCAAATGGGGCGGGTAAAACTACAACACTTCGTATGTTGGCTGGGTTAATTCGCCCAACGAGCGGTTCTGCATATATATTAGATAAGAAAAGTCCAGGTTCGACACTTCGTGAAGTCGGTACGATGATTGAAGAACCAAGCTTTTACCCTTATATGTCGGGTAAAGCCAACTTGCGTTATACAGCGACACTACACGGGGGAGTGAGTCGTGAACGTATTGAAAAAATGCTGGCATTTTCTCAGATGGATCAGGCAAAAAACAAAAAGGTGAAGGCGTACTCACAAGGGATGCGCCAGAGATTAGGGCTGGCTCGAGCCCTCCTCTGGAACCCCAAAGTACTCTTGCTGGACGAACCTACTAACGGACTAGACCCCGTAGGCATCGCTGAATTTAGGGAATCTTTACGTGAAATTGCTAAAGAAGAAGGTGTGACAATCTTGATTTCAAGTCATATCTTGGCTGAAATTGAAAAGTTAGTAGATAGGGTCTTAGTGATTGAACGTGGTCAACTGCTTTATGATGGTGCGCTACACAATCTGACCCGCAAGCTTGCTGGGCAAAACGTGACCTATCAGCTTCTTGCAACAGATATGGATGCACTTGAGAATGCTTTAAGTTCTATGGAATTACTGCCTGAACGCTTAAGCAATGGCGCAATGCGTGTATCGATTTCAGGAGAAAATACAACCTTTTTGTCTGGCTTAGCAACACAAGGCGTTCACTTACTAGAAGCAAGCAGAGAAAGCCAAGACCTTGAAGGTGCCTATCTTGAACTGCTTAAAGAAGATGGGAGACCAGTATGAATGTTTTTTATGTTGTTCAAGCTGAACTCTTTAAGGCTTTTAGGAAAAAGCGCATCTACATCTTTGCAGCAATGCTTTGGCTCATCGTGCCAGTTATCATGTTGGCAACGGCTTATTTTACTAACCAAAACCTGAGCACAGATTTTGTCAATGACACGGTGGGTAGCGATGACGCTGTGCTAGAAGTAATTAAGAGCATGGCATCTGCTGAGATGATAAGCCGTGTAACGCTGGTGCTTTCTACACACTTTGCTTCTTTTTTGACTTTGGTTATTGCTGCGCTTGCTGCTTTGCTTGTTGGTGAAGAACGCAGTCAAAAGATGTGGAAGACCACACTGATTGCTCAGCCTCACCGTGTTTCTGTCATGCTTGGCAAAGTCATAACCGCTATGCTTATTTTACTGTTCCTATTTGCAGGCGCACTTGCTGTAAATGTTTTGTTAGCTGCCATTGGCACTGCCTTTTTACCTAGTGACTTAAGTGGTAACTGGTTAGAGGTCATCAAGTTTTATGGCATCCAGTGGGCGTATTGTTTACCGATTGTGCTGTTTAGCTTTTTGATGATGCGACTCATCAGAAACAATGTTTTGGCAGTGATTGGTGTGCTCTTTTTGCCAACGATTGTGCAAAGTCTGTATGGCATCTATACACTACTTACAAATATTGGTCCAATTCAAAATAGAATTGTTGGTACGCTGGAAATGCTCAAACTGCGTCGTTTGGTAGATAGCATTCCGCAGTATTTCCTAACAACCAACTTTACTTTTCCCTCAAAACAAGTCATTTTTTCGATGCCACCAAGTGAATTTACTGAAGGTATTCAAGAAATAACCAATGGTCCTTTTGCGAGCATGTTTCAGCTCGAGCTCTCCCAATCTGCTTGGGTGATGGCAGCTTATGCCCTCATTTTTGGAGCATTGCTTTTCTTTGAATTTAGTAGACGAGATATCCAGTAACTAGCCTATTCCCAGAATTTCCACCATGCATTTTTGTTTGCACTTTGATTTGCGCTTTTAGTATCTTTTTTACTTGCCTTTTTACTGTTCATTTGTGCG
>CALDTA010000423.1:0-3793 GCA_937924455.1 uncultured Deinococcales bacterium | reverse complement strand
ATTGTTGTATAAAAACGTAAGCAAAAAGAGTTCATTGTGTGAGTTTCGTTAGGGTAACGCTTATCTAACGCAGATACGCTATATGTATAGGTTATGAGATTAGTAGAAAGAATCATCATAACGAGTATTTTAATTTTGTTTATGGCAGCTTGTTCTGAGTTGGAAGAACCAATTTCAGCTACGCCACAACCAAGCCCAAATGAGTTACCAACACAAGTTTTGGAAAGAAAGAACTCAAATAGCTTGAGTTGTCAGGAAACTTTTGACTACTTTATGGAAGTTGCTCACAAGATTGAGGGACTTGCTGGTGATCGTCCTATTAGGAAGTGGGGCGTTCGTGAGGGATTAGGTCATGAAATCTTTGTTTATGTGTCTAAGTTGGACAGTAGTTTTGAGCGAGATATGTTTGCGGAGCTCGAGCAAATCGTAGCAGAAGTCAACAACCTTACGGACGAAGTGAATTTAAAGATTATAGAAGGTGATCCACAAACAAGTTATGAGCTAAATGCATTGCGTATTTACTTAGGAAACATAGCAGGATATAAAACACATATAGAACCTGAGGCAAGTGTTGATAGTGTTACTTCAGATGGTTTTTTTGTCTATCACTCAGTAGGTAATACTTCAGAGGTTGTTCGAGGTTCAGTTTGGGTAGATACCGTTACGGTGTTTGATAAACAACGTATGAAGCACGTGCTTCGTGAAGAAGTTACTCAAGTGTTAGGTCTAACCAATGATAGCAATCGTTATGAAGATAGTATCTTCTTCCAAGGAGATTCACAAACAACGAGCTACAGCAAAGGAGACCGTGATTTACTGAGGATTTTGCATCACCCTGACATCAAGGTGAATATGAGCAAAGCTCAGACACAAGCTGTTCTTGATACGATAGATACTCGCTCTTTTGAATGTAGTAGTAATTAGAGAATGTATACTTTGCAAAGCAAATGGAAGTTTTTCGCTTTTTGAACAACTTCCAAGCTGTGTTTACTTCTGAGGTTGTTTCACAAAGCCATGTTTCACAGAGCGTTGTTTTAGAGAGCTATGTTTTACAGAGCGTTATTTTAGAGAGCCATGTTTTACAAAGCCATGTTTTACAGAGCCATGTTAGACAATCTTCATACGAAGGCAGCAAGAGTGGGCTTTTGTATAGTTGACGCTTTGACAGAAAGTTAATAATATGACGTATATTGTGTAAGTTACACAATATACGTTTTCTTTTGTATATTTTCTTGTACTTTAAATTCTGGAAAAGTTTGGTTAGGTCATGAAACAGCTAAAAAAAGTTCTTCTTCTTTGTGGTGGTCGTTCGGGTGAACATGAGGTAAGTCTTGCTTCGGCACGTTCTGTCGTGGAGGCTGCACAAGCAAGTGAGGTCTTTCAGGTACAGCCGATTATCATTAGTAAAGAGGGAAAACTTTTATCTTTGGAAGCGTCGAATCATGCACTTAAAAATGAAAACTCTGCTCCAGAGAAGAGTGAACTTGCTAACTTAACAGCACTTGCAAACTATGAATTTGATGTCATCTTCCCCCTGTTACACGGTCCTTATGGTGAAGACGGTACGATTCAAGGACTCCTTGAGCTTTTAGATATACCCTATGTGGGTTCAGGCGTGCTTGGTAGTGCGGTAGGTATGGATAAAATCATGATGAAAGCTGTTTTTGCAGCTTATGGCTTACCGCAAGTGGGTTACCAAGCTGTTTCTCGTGCTGATTGGCAGGCAAGCCCAGAGCCAATTTTGGATGATTTAGAGAAGCTGTCTTTTCCGCTTTTTGTGAAGCCTGCTAACCTTGGTTCATCTGTGGGAATTAGTAAAGCTAGAACACGAGATGAGCTGCGTTCTGCACTCAATGAAGCAGCACAATTTGATAGACGAATTATTGTCGAAGCTGGGATTGAGGCTAGAGAGCTTGAAGTTGCAGTTCTCGGCAATGAATCTCCTCAAGCGAGTGTTGTTGGTGAAATTGCTTTTGAGAGTGATTTTTACGATTATGAAACGAAGTACACCGATGGCATGGCGCAGTTATACATTCCAGCCAATGTCTCAAATGATATTGCTCAGCAGTGTAGAGAGCTGGCGATAGATGCATTTAAAGCTGTTGATGCAGCAGGTATCTCACGAGTGGATTTCTTTTTGGAAAAAGGAACAGATAAACTTTACCTGAATGAAATCAATACCATGCCAGGATTTACAGCAACGAGTATGTATCCAAAATTGTGGGAAGCTTCTGGCATTGCTTATCCTGAACTGATTCAGCGGTTAATTGACTTAGCTCTGGAATCTAGTACTTAAATCTAGCACTTGAAGTTTCGTTAGCTAAACTAGGTTACTTTGTTAGTAAAAATCAGACAATTATTTTGATAAATCGCATAGATGTTAACATTTTTTAAAGATGTTACAGCCCTTAAAAATCTATGAACATATAGAACTCTTTGGAATGGGCTTGCTAAAGATTTTTGTGATTTTCTGTCGCTAGAATTTTAACAATGAATAGGGATAAGAAACTCCCTCAGGTTTGCCTTACAAATTATTGATTTGATATTTCGATAACTAACAGTTTGTGTTGCTTCTGTATTGCTTCTGTGTTGCTACAGCCTGTGTCGTTATCACCTATATGGCTAATGAAATTTCTATATCAATCACCCCTTCGATTTGTTGCGACCGATTTGTTGCAGTTTTATGTATTGAAAGATGATAGAAGGCAGAGGTGACGGAGAATAAATGGGTGAGCAAATGAATGAAAATTCAGTAAATTCTGTACCAGAAGATGCTGTAGATACTGGGCAAAAAAATTCTGTATCTGGAATGGCAGCACCAGAAAGTGCTGTGTTAGAAAGTGCTGTGCCAGTAAATTCTGTGCCAGTAAATTCTGATAGTTTAGTGGGAGCGCCTCAAGTAACTCAGGTAGGCTCAGGGGTACAGTCGGTTACATTAGCAACGGCACAAAGCTATATTTCAGCAGATGTTCGTGAAAATGGACGTGAGATTCGAAGACTCATTGAACTAGCGAAGCATGAGGGTGCTGATATAGTTCATTTTCCTGAAGGGGCAATGTCGGGGTATATCAGACGTCAAATCCTAGATTGGAATGATGTCGATTGGTCCATCTTGCATGAAGAATTAAACGAGACAGCTAGGCTTGCGGGTGAGTTGGGCATTTGGGTTGTTTTAGGGAGTAATCATCAACTGAATAGCCCTAACCGACCGCATAACAGTGTTTACATTATTTCAGATCAAGGTGTGCTCCATAATCGTCATGATAAACATTGGTGTACTAAGGATGAGCTTACGGGCTGGTATGAACCTGGTGGTGTGGGCATAACTATGTTTGAAGTGAATGGTGTTCGTTTTGGCATAGCACTTTCAGTCGAGGTGCAATTCTCTGAGATCTTTGTTGCCTATGCTATGCAAGATGTTCACTGCATATTGTATTCGTGCTATGCAGAATTAGCAGAAGTGCCTATGTTTGCAACGCAAGCGCAGGCGCAGTCTATTACTAACAATATGTGGTTCAGTTTTTCACTCCCTGCACAGATTAGTGCCAACGGCTCGAGCCACATGATTGCTCCTTCTGGTCATGTTTTAGGGAGCTGTGAGCCTAAAAAATCAGGTGTAATTACAACTAAGCTAGATGTACAAGCACCTGAGTGGAGCTACCCGATGCAGCACCTACGTCCGTGGCGTGCTCATGTCAGGCAAGAAGGCGTTTACCAACAATATCAAGTTGAAGACGAACGTAGCGAAAACAGAACTCAGTTTTAGATTGAGTTAGCGTTTCCTTGAAATATT
>CALDTA010000422.1:0-2606 GCA_937924455.1 uncultured Deinococcales bacterium | reverse complement strand
GAAGTCATCACTGTGATGATGCCACCACCTCGTATGCCAAGTGTTGAGGCGGAAGACATTGACCTTGAGATTGTCTTTGAAGATGATGATATGGCAGTCATCAATAAACCGCCTAACTTAATTGCACACCCAACAGCTAGCATACGTACAGGTACTGTGGTGAATGCTTTGATGGGGCGGATTGCCTTAGCTAAAGAAAAAAGCTTTGCCCCTGCCGATGAAGAGTATCGTCCTGGTATCGTTCACCGTTTAGATAAAGACACCTCTGGCATCATGGTGATTGCCAAGCATGATGAAGCGCATAGACACCTTAGTAGTGCGTTTAAACAACGTCTGACGCAAAAGGAATACATTGCTATCGGAATTGGCAAGATGGAAAATGATGAAATACATGTCGATGCACCGATTGGGCGGAGCGTACATCATGCCTACAAGATGACGGTTGGCGGGCATAACCCCAAAGAAGCAACAACACGCTTTCATCTATTAGCAACGACTAAGCATCCAGAGCTTGGTACCTTGAGCTTGGTTAAAGCAAAACCAAGAACAGGACGCACACATCAAATTCGGGTGCATATGTTGCAACTAGGTATACCGATTTGGGGCGATGAACTCTATAATAAAGCTTCGCTTACGATGCCACGTCAGGCGCTTCATGCTTTTAAACTCACTTTGCCACATCCAAGAGATCAGCAAGCAGTTGGATTTAATGCGCCAATACCACTAGATATGATTGAAGCGTGGTTAAAAGTGGGCGGAAGTTGGCCTCAAGAGTTGCTTTAAAGTAGTTCAGAGATAGCTAAATTACATATTTTTTTTGTTGTTTTGGGTAAAAATATAGCTAGCATAGGCAATCAGATGTACTTCATGAATATTAAGAAGCGCCTATTATTCATACATACACATCTAATTTGTGCTATTCTTGTAATACTTATTTTAGGAGGTTTATATCATGCGTTTAGGTCCATTAGGAGTACCTGAATTACTTATAATTTTAGTTGTTGTTTTATTACTTTTTGGTGCAAAGCGCCTTCCAGAGATTGCAAAGAGCATGGGGTCTTCTGTTCGTGAATTCCGTAAAGGTATCAAAGATATCAAAGAAGACTTTAGTGCTGAGATTGAAACAGAAACAAAAGATAGTGATAAAACCAAGGATCAGTCATAGTATTTTAAAATTAACTAGTTGAAGGTGTTTTAGTGTAAGTACTTAAAACACCTTTTTGTATTTATATATTTTCTTGAATTTATTTGTGATGTGCAATTGTGACTTTATTTGATCATTTAGAAGAATTACGTAAGCGGATTTTTGTGATTTTGGGAGCTTGGTTTGTAACAGCTTCCATTGCTTTTGTATTTAGAGAGTTTTTGCTTGAATGGTTTAAAGGACCCTTACCAGCGAATACAACTTTGAACTTTAGAGGAATGCTCGAGCCCTTCATGGCTTCTATGAGTATTGCTGCTTTTGGGGGGGTAGTACTTGCTGCCCCTATTATTTTTTGGCAACTATGGGCCTTTATTGCTCCAGGCTTACACGAGGATGAGAAAAAATACGCAGTACCGTTTATTGCAGGTACCGCTGTTACGTTTACCTTAGGTGTACTATTTGCTCGCTATGTCGCTTTACCATTTGCGGTACCGTTTTTGGTTGGCTTTTTAGGCGACGCTGCTGAAGCAGAGCTTATGATTGGTAACTACGTTTCCACAATGGTGCTATACATGAGCGTACTGGGCATTATTTTTGAGATGCCTGTTGTAGGTTTCTTACTAGCTCGTTTGGGAATCATCAATCATGAGATGCTTACAAAGTATAGACGCTACGCTATTGTAATTGGACTTTGTATAGCTGCTGTTATTACTCCTACTGCTGACCCAATTAACTTAGGGTTAATAGCGATACCCTTAGTGCTACTTTACGAACTAACTATTTTTGTTGTAAGATTTGCACAGAGACGCGTGCCTATTAGCGATGAACATGTGTCATCCTAGATAGAGTTTTTAGCTACTAGCTGACATAAATCCAGTGGAGGCACCGCGGTTTTACATAATCGAGGTTACTTAACTATGCAAAGCCAGCGATTTACATATTATTTTTATTTTAGTTTCTAAACCTCTTAGAAACTAAATGTTTTATGTATAGTCGCAGGACGAAAAGAACCACACAAGATTCACGCTAGTATGTAAGCTCCAATCCTAATTAGTCTCCAACTTTTCGACCCTGTACAATTCAAAGAAATTATTTCATTCTTAGGGCAATAGCTATTTAGTATTGTTACCTAATTGTTCCTGAAAGGAATTGTCATGTCCGAAAGTAAAATGCAAGAACTCCGTCAAAATGTTGATGATATCAACCTTGAACTTTTACAACTTCTCTCAAAACGTGGTCAACTAGCTAAAGAGATTGGCAACATTCAAACTGGTTTGGGTTTGTCTCAATACGATCCAAAGCGTGAGCTAGAAATGCTCGATAAGTTAACTGCTGCAAATGAAGGTCCATTTGAAAATGCTGCTATTAAGAGCATTTTTAAGAATATCTTTCAGTCAAGCATGGTTACAAGCCAAAAAGCTGATAAGCCAAAATTCCTTACATCACGTGCTACTAAAGAAGA
>CALDTA010000421.1:0-5980 GCA_937924455.1 uncultured Deinococcales bacterium | reverse complement strand
CGTGTTGCTTCTAAACGCTCCATATAGCTGTGAATGAGCCAGAAAGATGCACCACCAAAGGTTAAGTCAAGCATCAGCCGCCAGCCACAGGTGGGAAGATATCGAGGTTTTGACCTTCAACAAGGGTTGTGTCTAGATAATCTAGGTAGCGCACATCTCTGCCTGAGATGAATACACTGACGAACTCTTGGATTTCGCCATCTTCGTCTAGGATTTGACCTTCTAGAGTGGGGTAACGTTCAAAAAGGTAGGTGAGGATTTGAGTGAGGCTCGAGCCATCGGGCAGATCAACCTCAACTGTCTTTTGTTTAGCAATCGACCTTAAGGTTGCATATAAGTTCACTTTTAGCATAGCTCTATTCAATCATAGCCAAAGCCCTTTAACAAGCAAGACAGACTACCTTCACAAGCTCTTAGAAAAGATATGAAAAGGAAATGAGTACATTAAAAGCAACAAATGTAAAGCAAAAGCTTGCTTGAAAAGCTGAACAGGCATATAATAGACAGGTAAATTTTTAAAGAGATGTTGTGAAAACAACAAAAAAGCAACAGGTATTAAATGTATTCAACCCTGTGCTCGAGCTTGTTATAGCAACAGGAAGGATTTATAAATGGATCTAGGTGGTTATGCGAATCATCTCGCTAACATCAATCTATCAAATGGCGACATTAGTTATAATGGTCTAAATGAAGATGATGTCCGCAAGTATATTGGAGCAAGAGGTCTAGGGGTTAAGTACGTCCTAGACAATGGTCCAACAATCGACCCAATGGCAAACAACAACCTGCTAGCAGTCATGAATGGTCCGCTTTCAGGCACAGACGCAAACATGTCAGGTCGCCTTGCAGTTGTGACCAAGTCTCCCCTGACTGGTACAGTTACTGACTCACATATGGGTGGCTGGACTGCTGCAAAACTTAAGTGGGCTGGCTTTGATGGTCTACTTATCAACGGTAAAGCAGATAAACCAAGCTACTTATATGTAGAAGATGGCAAAGTAAGCATCCACGATGCAAGTAACCTTTGGGGTAAAAGCACAAGCGAAACAGTCAAAGCACTTCAAGCGAGTCACGGTGGCGACGCTGCGGTAATGTGCGTAGGCATAGCTGGTGAAAACCTTGTTAAATTCGCAGCAATCATGAATGAAGATGACCGTGCTGCTGGTCGTGGTGGTACAGGTTGCGTTATGGGTAACAAAAACCTAAAAGCAATCGTTATCAAAGGTGATCGCAAAAACCGTCCAAAAGCAAAAGATGAAGCTGGCTTTAAAGCTGCTGCGGCAAGAGCACTTGCAACCATCATGGATCCAAACAACGTAACTGCACCAACTAAAACTGCAAAGCGTGACCGTCCAGATGATCCAGATGCATGGCGTGAAGTTAAAGAAGGCTCTGGTGGTCTTTCTGCCTACGGCACAAACGTGCTTATGAACATCACCCAGACAATCGGCGCACTTCCTGCAAAGAACAGTCAAATGGCAGCAATGCCAGGTGGCGCAGAAGCGGTTTCTGGTGAAACTGTTCGTGAACTTATTTTGAGTGATGAGCCAACCTGCCACGCTTGCCCAGTTGCTTGTAAAAAAGAAGTTGAAGTCACGTACCGTGGTAAGACAATCAAAACAGAATCGTATGAGTATGAAACTGCTTGGGCACTTGGTCCAAACTGCTTCCATACTGAGCGTGATGCTATTGCTTACATGCTATGGCAATGCAACGAGTACGGTCTAGATACTATCGAAGCTGGTAATGCATGTGCAGTTGTCATGGAAGCGACAGATAAAAAATACCTAAACGGTACTGCTGCTGAAGGTCTTGACTGGGGCGATGCAGATAGCCAAATCGATCTAATCGAGAAAATTGCTAAGCGTGAAGGCATCGGTGACGCTGTTGCTGAAGGTCCAGCACACTACGCTGCTGCACTTGGTCATGCAGAAATTTCAATGGCATGTAAAGGTCAGTCAATTCCTGCTTATGACCCACGTGGTCTTAAAGGCATGGGCATCGGTTACGCAACCTCTAACCGTGGTGCTTGTCACTTACGTGCGTATACACCTGGTAGTGAGCTTCTTGGTGTGGGTGGAAAAACCGACCCAATCGAGTACAAAGGTAAAGGTCAACTTGCGGTTATCTTCCAAGACATGCACGCATTTGGTGACTCACTAGATCTTTGTAAGTTCTCTGCATTTGCAGAAGGCGCACAGGAGTATGCTGACCAATACGCAACTATGCTAGGTATTGAGTACACTGCTGACGACGTTATGAAATCAGGCGAGCGTATCTATAACCTAGAGCGTTACTACAACAACCTAGCAGGTCATGGCGAAGGTTCAGATACCCTGCCAGACCGCTTTACAAAAGAGCCAAGTCAGGCTGAAGGTTCTAAAGGTCAAGTTGCAGAGCTAGATGAAATGCTTGAAGAATACTATGGCATCCGTGGTTGGAACAATGGTGTTGTGCCAGAGTCTAAGCTTAAGGAATTAGGTATTCTTTAATCTAGTAGTTAGAACTAAATAATTTTAAAGCCTTCTCAAAACTGAGAAGGCTTTTTTTGTGAAACCCATTGAGGTAACGACTACTTGTTTTTCTATTCCTATATTCTAGCAGTTGCAAAAAAGATTCGATCAGTCAGAAGAGCTTTTGAATTATTGTTGAAGGTATAGCAGCTTCAATATGGACATCAATACGAAATCGGTGGGGCTGGGGTTAATAATGTAAATGCCATTCCTATCTATATTCCTAGGTCATAAATAAGTCATAAAATCTTTTGAACAGATATTAACCGTGTAGCTATGCCTCACTAGGTGGTCATTCGTACCTTCTACACAATGACCGTCTACTTCTACCCAAGCATGACTCTGCAACACACCATTTTGCCTTCTAACCCCCGCATAAAATTCTGGAGTATAGCCTTTTTGCTTTATCAACCTATAAAGTAACAACGACCTCATCAAACACCGACCTTCAGTCAAAGGCATGAACACTTTAGTGAGCCAATGACTGACTCGTGCTAAACATTTCTGTTCTGTAGCCTTTAAATCTGTAGCCTTCAAACTGTGCTTTTCACCCTCTTCACTCGCAACGATCCTACCTAAAACGTTTTCAAGATCTTTATAACGCTTGAACAAGTATAGGGTGTGTAAAAAGAGTGGCAATGCAGCAAGGCTATGCCATATAAGCCATATAAACCAGATAAGCATAGGAAACTTACATTTATCATTCGTCATCGTTTATAACCTGTTTATAACCTGTTTATAACCTGTTAGAATCTACTTATGACCTACACTATCACAAAAGGCATTATTGAAACTGATCTTGAAAACGAACTGGTCTTATTACATCCAGAAAATAGAAACATGTATAGCTTAAATGAAACTGGTCGCATTATCTGGAAAAACTTAGAAAGTCTAGGCTTTGAGGGTGCAATCAATCAGGTTTTGAAGGAATATGACACTACCAAAGAACAAGCCATGCGTGACGCTGAAAAGCTCTTACAAGAATTAATTCAAGCTAACTTCATCTCTATTTCTAAAGCAACATAAACTAACACAAGTAGTCATGACCTCAATAAATATTATTAACCGTTCTCTAGTCATAAAAAATCCAGAATCCAAAGTTGGTCAATTTTTACAATATTTCTGGAACAACACTATAAAAGATAATAAAACGAAAAACTCATCAACCTCAGCTTTCAATATTTCTATCATAGAAACAAATACTATTGAGGAACTCTTTTCCCATCCATCTAAAACGTTTCTCCAAAGCGTTAAAACCATTGAACACAACATTGATATCTTTACGCTAACGATAGCTAATGAACAGGAACCTTGCTGGCTACTTGGAACATCTACCAATGGCGTATCTTTAAGACTAAAAAACAAGTCTGCACTCATTAACTATTGGGGTGACGAGTTTTTACTCCCTCATATCGTACTTGCTGCCATTATAGAAGCTTTACGCTATAGCGGCTTACTTTGCCTTCATGCTGCTTCAGCCAGTATCAATGGGCAAGGCTACATCTTTTTAGGTAAAAGTGGTACGGGGAAAACGACAACCCTGCTCCGTGCTATCAAGTCTGGTTGGTCACCTCTTGCTGAAGACACTATTTTGCTAGACCCGACAACAATGCTAGCTTACGGATGGGAAAAATCTATTCGCCTCTTACCCACTAGTCTTCAAGTCTTAGACAAACCGCTTCGTTCACATGATTGGGATAAAAACTTTGACAAGTTTTCAGTGCCTTATAACAGCCTATGCGACTACTACGCTACTGAGCGGCAACACTGCTTTCCAATTCATCACATTGTGCAGTTGGCTAGGCATAAAGACAATCAAGACAACTTGTGTCAATGGACGCAAATATCAGCGATAGATATTACAAAATCGCTTTGGAATACCGTAGGCTTACCACTTTCTGAAAGAAGTCAGCAGTTCTCAGCGCAACATATAGGAAAGCTAGCACGACATAGTACAGCTTGGAGGCTCGAGCTTGGAAACATCAATTCACCGCTTGCACCACCTAGTTTCCAGTCTTAATATGCCACTCTTGAATGATATTGTGCACAGCATCGAGCCCATCGCTCAGAGCAGCAGGACCTGGCTGCAATATAATTTCCGAAGGAATCTCAAAAATTTGCCTATCAGCAATTGCCTTAATTTCTCGCCAGCCGTCACGCTCCAGAACTGTCTGTAACTTAAAAGGCTTACCACACCAAGATGCCATCATGATGTCAGGATTTCGCCTAATCACCTCGTCATTATCTTCAATAATCCTGCGCTTAGCATCTTGAAATTCTGCTTTTTCTGCAAAGCAATTTTCCCCACCAGCAACTTCAATCAATTCATGCACCCAGCGTATACCAGTGATGAGTGGTTCATCCCATTCTTCGAAATAGACTTTCGGCTGAGGTAGCGAAGCTGTTTTATATTGCATCTCAGAAATTTTTGCCTTGTAACCATCAATCAGTTCATTTGCTTTATCAACAGTGCCCGTAAGTGCCCCTAAACTATGAATAACATCAAAAATCTCTTGCAAAGAACGTTGGTTATAAACCATTACATTAAGTCCAGCTCGGATGAGTTCTGCTGCAATATCTGCTTGCAAATCTGAAAATCCCAAAACAAGGTCTGGTTCTAAAGCAATGATTTTGTCAATTTTGGCATTGATAAAAGCTGAAACGATTGGCTTTTCTTTTTTTGCTTCAGGTGGGCGAACTGTATAACCTGAAATGCCTACGATTCGTTCTTGCTGACCTAGCAAATACAGGGTTTCAGTTGTTTCTTCTGTTAAACAAACGATACGAGATGGGAAACTTGACATACGCTCCTAGCCTACCATCTCATAACGAAGCGTTGTTATTGGTCAAAATCAAAACATACACTGCCTTTAGAAATGTGGTTTCATAGGCTTAATTATGTTTAAAAACCTTATATTTAAAGTAATTATAAGCTCACTTTTAATGCTTAGTTTTTTCCAAACAACTTCCTTTGCACAAAGGGAAGTTCAAAAAGAAATAACTGAGTTAAGCATTCTTGAAATTTTAGAACTTAAACAACAACAGCAGCTTAGTAGTCTGGAACATATTGATAGCTTGCTCCAGAAGATGACAGAACAATTTGACGAAGAAGACCTGAATAGCATATTCATACATGTTGCTAGGAATGGGGCTCGAGCCCGTGCGAGCTACCTAGACACAGCAATTCTAGACACAGCAACTCTAGACACAGCAAGCTCAAACCACACCCTTCCCCTAAACGGCATACCTATAGCCATTTCAGACAACATAAATGTAGCTGGCATAGACACAACACTTGGTCTAGGATTGTTGGCAAGGCACACACCTGAGCACTCTGCTGCTATTGTCTCAACACTTGAAGACAACGGCGCAATCATTCTTGCTAAAACCACCACAACCCCATTCATGATTGAAGACTATCAAAACCCTATACCTAATCTTTTACCTAATCCTGTGCTCAACCCTGT
>CALDTA010000420.1:0-3011 GCA_937924455.1 uncultured Deinococcales bacterium | reverse complement strand
GAGCAAGCAATTAACTGATTGCTTTCAAAACTAAACCATAAAGAAAATGACTCACAGAATAGATGTGAGTCATTTTTTGTTTTCTAGAGGTTTATGTATTTAGGGCTTTTTGATAGAGTGCTTCGTACATAGGCACAATGGCTGTTTCACTGAAGGTTGTCTCGGCTCGAGCCCTGCCCGCGCTCGCTAAACGTTCATGCAACTGTGCATCTTGCAAAATACGAATGGCAGAGTCAGCCATAGCATCAACATCTCCCAAGCTGTGGGTATAACCCGTTTCACCGTGTACCACAACTTCAGGAATCCCCCCAATATCACTAGCCACTACAGGTAAGCCACAAGCCATAGCTTCAAGCGCAACTAGACCAAAAGATTCTTTGGCACTTGGTAGTAAAAATAAATCTCCGATAGCTAAAATCTCTTCAACATGTGGGAAGCTCCCAAGGAAAGATACACGACCACCAAGGTGTAGTTCATTGCTGAGTTGCAAGCAGTCTTGACGCTCAGGACCATCACCAATCATGATAAGTCTAGCCCCCATGACTTCAGAAACTTTAGCAAAGACCTTGATGACATCAGGTGTACGTTTTACCTCTCGAAAGTTCGAGATATGAATCAGCAGTTTTTCGTCGGGGTGTGCATAGCGTTGTCTGAGGTCTGGATTAGCTTTTCGCAGGAATCTTTTTGAGTCTACAGTATTAGGCACTACGTGAATTTCTTTGCCGACATGCATCTCAGTCTGTGTGTAGTCAGCCAAATATTGACTCACTGCTGTAGTAACATCTGATTTCTCTACAGAATACTGAGTAGTTCGTAAATATGCATTGTCGATTCCCACAAGGGTAACGTCCGTACCATGCAGTGTTGTGACGACTTTTGGAATTTTACAGGTTTGACATGTTTGAATCATGTCCTTTGCCATCAGTGCTGCGGTGGCATGTGGCACAGCATAGTGTGCATGGATAATGTCAATATCGTATTCTTCGACAACTTCAGTGAGCTTAGACGCTTCAGCCAAAGTTGTCAGTGGCGCACTAAAGAGTGGGTAATTCATGTGCTGAACTTGATGAAAGAAGATATTTGGGTCTGTTAAATCGGTAAGTCTAAAGGGGATGTGGTCAGCAACAAAATGAACTTGATGCCCCAATTTTGCAAAGCATACCCCTAACTCAGTGGCAACGACACCACTACCACCTGCTGTGCTATGTAGTAAAACTGCAATGTTCAAAGTTTTCCTCGCCTATAATTTTATGCCTATAATTTTATGTCTATAGTTGCATGTCACAAGTTAAAGTTAAAGCTGGTAGAGGGCACAGCCCATCCTACAAAACAGATGATTATTTTGTAACATTCCTGTTGTTAACTATCAGTATTACTTATGACACTGATTACTTTTAATCGTATTCTTTAAGATTTTAGTGCCTTTACGACTTTAGTGCCTGATCCATTTGCTGAAGGTGGCGGTCATTGTGCCAAGAAATTTTCTCCATAATTTCTGCAAGTGTTTTGAGACCATCATAGCTGTGAACACCAACACGTTCACCGTGTGAGCTATGAAATGTTTCAACGAGTTCAAGGTTATGGAGTCTCATCACTTCATAGGTCTTTTCTGCCAGTTCTAAGCTACGGCTGTCATACATTTGATCAACCCATGCATCTTGGTCGAAGCCTAACAAGATAGGACGCTCTTCACTAATAACACGCTTTAGACGAGAGTTGAGCATACTTTCTGCGTCTGCGAGGTGAATAAGAATTTGGCGGATGTTCCATTTTCCTTCGCCATAAGTTTTGGTCATTTCCGTATCAGATAATTTAAAGTGGGCTAGCGTTTCTTGTGATGATTTTTTTAGTGCGGCTACTAAGTCAGCTTTATTCATGAGTATTCTCCTTTTCAGTACTAGACAGTTTCAGCATTAGTCTGAATCAATCATATAGCGTTCTAAAGCTGTACGCATTTCGTCTGAAACGGGAACAGCTTTATTGTTTGTGTAGTCGAAACAAACAACGACTGAACTAGCTTCTGCTGCTAGTGTACCCTCTGAAAACATTTTTTGGTATAGCTTGATGCTGGTATTACCGATGCTGATAACCGTTGTTTCAATTTGCATAGGCTGGTCGAATTTAGCTTGCGCTCTAAAATCTATCGAGAGATTAGCAAGAATCATTCTTGATAGGTTGATGTTCATATCTCTAAAAAAGTAGATACGAGCAGTTTCTGCATAGGTTGCATAACTAGTGTTATTGATATGCCCGATTAAGTCTGTATCGCTAAAGCGTACTTGAATATCTGTTAGGTGCGTTTTCATGTATCTTTTGGGGCTTTCTGACAGTATTTTTAGTTCTAAAGTTTTTGGCAGTATGGGCAGAAATGTGTACCACGTTGACCAACGACACTTTTTTCAATGATGGTATCACAGCGTTCACAGGGTTCACCTGCATGACCATAGGCTTTGAGTTCTGAAATGTATGCACCAACTTCACCATTTACAGTGCGGTAATCGTTTAAGGTAGTGCCTTGGGCTTCGATGCTTTTCTGTAAGATATCTATGATGGCTTGGCGGAGGAGAGGTATTTTCTTTTTTGGTACTTTATTGCTTGGTGTCAATGGATGAATTTGAGTTTGCCATAAGGCTTCATCTGCGTAGATGTTACCAACACCTGCGACAGGTTTTTGGCTGAGTAAATAGGTCTTAATAGCAGTAGATGATTTTTTTAGCGCAGTTTGGAAAACATCATCAGTAAAGTCTTGGCTGAGTGGTTCAAAACCCATAGTGTGTAAGGTGGGAAGGCTTTTGTAGTCACCTTGTTTAACAACTAAAAAACGCCCAAAGCGTCTGGTGTCTTGAAAGTATAGGTCGTTGCTTAGTTTGTTATCTGTAAGTTCAAGATGCACTCGAGCATGTTTTTCAGGTTTTTTAGAAGTGACGATGCCTGTCATGCCTAGGTGTATGACAAGCTCATCACCAGCATCTAGAGGTAGGAGCAAGAATTTGCCACGACGGTTTACTGCT
>CALDTA010000419.1:0-5475 GCA_937924455.1 uncultured Deinococcales bacterium | reverse complement strand
ACACGTTCTGCAAAACTAACTTCGTTACGTGCAGAAACTTGCCAGTAGCCTGTCATGCCGGGCTTCGCTTCGGTAATAATCTCTGCTCTTTCGCCCATATCAGGTAGTTCACGCTTGAGGTAAGGTCTTGGACCTACTAGGCTCATTTCACCAATCAGTACATTATAAAGTTGTGGAAGCTCATCAAGACTGTACTTCCTTAAAAATTTGCCTGCACGCGTAAGGCGAGGATCATTTTCAAGTTTGTGAAATTCATCGTATTCAGCTTTTAGTGCAGGGTCTTTTGCAAGTACGTCTTGTAAAATTTCTTCGGCATTAACAACCATTGTTCTAAATTTTAGACACTTAAAGTCTTCGCCATGTTGTCCGATGCGTGGGCTCCAGTAAAATGCTGGACCTTTAGAGTCTAGTCGAATCCAGATATAGATAATCAAGAGTATTGGAGAAAGTAAAAGTGTACAGACAGTACCTATAAGGATATCCATGAAGCGCTTAACGCGTTGATTTGTCTTGATACGGAGGTTGTTGGTGAGCTCGAGCGCTAAAAATGTTCCTAAGTCACTTGCACGAACGCTTTCTGTAGGAAAACCTGCTAGCTCAGGTACAAACTGGATTTTTCTAAATAGTTTGACACCTTTTGCTAAAAATTGTTCTGTACTGTTAGTACCTTCTGTACTTTGTTCGAAACCATCACTAATGACAATGGCATGATTGATGTTGTTATGTTCTGTATAGCGTTGCATGTCGTCAAAAGATTCAAGTTTTTGTAAATCCAAAAGACTGCTGTTTTGCTGTTCAGATTGATTATCAAAATAAGCAACAGGAATTAAACCACTAAAACGATTTTTACGCATGGCTTTAGCAATTCTTTGTGCAGTTGAACTAGTTCCTACCATGACCACACCACACCCCCAGACATCGATTCGGCACAGAAACCACTTTGTGAAGGCTCGAGCAAAGGGTGCAAGTGGAATGATGAGTGCAAAGGTCAGTAGAAGGAGGAGGTGCGGGCTTGTAAATTCGCTAGAAGCAAATACCGAAAGACTAATGAGTAAGAGTGCAGCATAAACACCTGCACGAACATGTTTCTTGAGTTCTTCAGGCAATCTAAGACCGTAACCAGGATACAAACCTTCTCGCCATACTAGTAGAGGGAACAGTAATAGACCTAACCTGACTGTCCAAAAATGAGTTCCCCATGTAAAGAGAGTGCCTTGAGATGTATTAGGAGCATTTAGTATTTGATTAAAAACCCATGTTGCTATGCTCAAACACACGAGTGCGAGTAGCCAGTCTGAAAGTGCTAAGGCTATTTTTACACCAAATTGATTCAATTTTTCTAAAGCTGCTTTTTCTAAACTAAAACTTGCAGAGCGCCAACCCGAAATAGCTGCTAGCGGGAAAAGAAGAGCGGGGTAGAAAAAGCTATAATCGTAAATGTTTGCTACAAGAATGGCAAATAATACAAGCAAAAATGCAGCATCACGTTTTTTAATTGCTTGATGACTCAAAAAGAGCAGAAAGAAGATAAGTCCTAGAAACCCAAGCAAACCACGTTGAAATAGTATCTCAAGAAAGAGATTGTGTGTGTGTGAAGGCGTAGCCAGAATTCTACTGTCTTGAGGGCTACGTTCTTCAAAATAGCTTGGAAATGCATTAGTACCCCAACCAAGCAGTGGTTTTTCTGCAAAACCAAGAAATGCAGTTTCCCAATAAGGTATGCGCCCAACAGCCAAACTTAAGCCTTTGTTTGCAGCGCCTGGTGTATAGGCGCTGTAGGTATCACCTTTTTCAAATTGGAAACCAGCAAAACTTGCTTGTGTACCTAAAATATCTCGATTGTCTGGAACGAGACCAACTCGCCAATCTAGCATGAGTGGTTCGCCATCATATTCGAAGCTGAGATAGACACGTTTCCATTCATCAGTTGAGTCTGCTTCGATAATGCCTCTGCTGAGTAGACTACCTTCACCGACAATTCTGGCGTCCCATTCACCATCAACAAGTGTGCCAAGAGCAATAATTCCTTTTTCTTTTCCTGCTGAATCAATGTATTGCATCCAGCCCTGAATACCTGGTTGAGGTATATTTGGATTTATCTGATTAAAACCTTCAGCAGCTGAAAATTCTTGATTATCTGTTTTAATCCAAGTACTAAGGGTATAACTTTGACCTTTTTCTAAGGTCATAATTTGTTGCAGTCGGTGCCAGTATTCAGGTTTTTCTTTTGTAAGTTCGTATACTGTCAGAGGTTGTTTGGCGATAGTTGCTTCGCTTGTTGTGATTTTTACACCATGAGCATCCCACCAGTCACCTTTAGCAATTTCGGAGCCTTGGATGAGGTTGACTGTATTGTTACTACTAGGTGCAACATCTACTAAAAGTCCAGAGCGTCCCCAGCCCATGAAGGTGCCTAATCCTGAGGTAAGTGCTAGCATCAGAACAAGAAGTAGTATTTCGAGATAAAACTGCCAGCGTTTACGACCTAAATCAATAAATAGAAGCACAACTGCGACGATTAACCATGCAATAGCAGCTTCACGACTCACCGAAGCCAAGATGCCAAGCGCTGATATGCCCAAACTCAGGAAGCGCAAGGTAGGTGTTGGCATGAGGATAGCGATGAGTGCGCCAAGCGCGAATATACTGTGTCCGTAGAGGGCAGCGCTCGAGCCCCAGACAATAGCCTGCGTAACAGTTTTTGCTGCAAAGCTATAGCTATCTATTTGGAACCAACCAATAAAAACAGCTAGAGCTAAACCAGTTAAAAAACCAAAGGCTATGGTTTTAGTGCTAAACAATGTTCGAATTTTTTGACGTGTGTATGCATCAGCCGCAGTACGGTAAATGAGCCATGCTAGTAGAGGTATGCCAAAAGCCTCTAAGCCACCTGACCAGTTTTGTTTTAAGAATAGTGGAAGGCTTAGAATCAAAGCACTAAGGAGTGCAATTGCATCCCAACGAGAAAACTCCCAACGTATCCGAAAAAACAATACTAAACCAAGTAAGGGGCTATAAGTCGGCCATAGTGCAAAGCCAAAGCCCATCAGGAATGTTAAACCCTGCCTTACTGGTTGTGTCATAGTTTGTTTCCCTTTATGAAGTCCATATTAAGTCCATTTGCTGGACATGTTTAGTCTTGTTATCTAGAATTTACTATAAGTAGTGCGATAAACCTTAAAAAAGTGCGATAAATCTTAAAGAAGTGCGATAAATCTTACGATTTTCTTACTTTCAGTATTATTATTTATAGCGTTTCCACGTAATATTGACCCATGCTAAATGAGTTCGTTCCTACTCGTTACGAAGCTCGCCGATTCACTGCAACAGCAGTGAATCGTGGAACTGATATTTGTATAGTCGCTTTTGAATTTAGCATAAAATTGTGCTTAAGTTGAGTTCCGAATAACAGTTGGCTATGAGCTACTTTGCTGATTTTGTTGATTTTTTAGACTTACAAAAGGAATGACTGAGATGAGTGCAGTTATTACAGCAGCATTGAAAAAGCTAAAGTCAAAGATATTAGCAAAAATAATACACGCTAGTGGAATCAGCAAGATACTTATTTTATTAAAGCTATTGTCACGAATAAGTAAAACTAACCAAGAAACTACTAACCAAGCTATTGCTAAACCTCCAAAAATGCCATAGTTACTTAAGTATACAAATGCCAGATTGTGAGCATGATTTACAACAGCCCGATTTGGTCTCATACTTTCGAAAAAGTCAGGGAAATTGCCAGAGCCAATGCCAAACAGCGGAGCTTGCTGAATAGCTTGCCATGCTACTGACCAGATATCCATACGTCCTACGCCAAAGGCAAGACGGTTAAAGGCGTCAAATTGGGTCAGTGCAACTGCCAGCATAGTTGGTACAAGAATAAGACCAGTAATGAGTGCTAGACGGTGACGGTTTGTGTGACGGTTTGTTTGACGGTTTGTGTGATTATGTGTCTGCTGTCTTGTATTAAAGCTGTACTTAAAGAAAAGTAGAAGTACGATACCTATACCCAAGGCAAGCATGGCAGCTCTTGAGCCACTAAAGATGATTAATATAATTCCAAAAATGATGATAAGTAGGTTCATCAGGAGTGTTTGGCTGAGTGCTAGCGCTGCTAAGGTAGTTGCAACAGTTGCATGACCCATGAGGTTAGGGTGGTGAAACCACAACTTTAGACGGCGAAGATTTTCTCCCGCTATTGATTGGATATTTTGGTTAGCGCTTATTGTTACATCTTTAATAGCGATGCTGACACCACGTTCGCCTGTGAGGACAGCTGTGAGTTCCTCAGTATTTTTCAGGCTATCAGCTTCAAGTTCTAAGCTATGCTCTTGCCATTCGTTCGTTGGTGTGAAGCGTTTTTCTAGTAGAACGTTTTCAAGCCAAGCTTTGTCCCAATTTAGACGTATTGAGGCGCCATTTGGCGCTAAGGTATTGATAGCTTGCCAAGTGCTAGCATTTGCAGCTTTAATCTCAAGCTTTAAGTCGCCGATTTCAAGCGGGCTATCAAAGCGATTAAGAACAAAGGTGAGTTCTTTTTTTGTGGTGTCTTGAGGCACTTCCCAGCTAAGTCCATAGCTTTGCCATGTTTTGTTGGCACATACATTCGTAGATTTACTGATTGATGCGCCTCTATCAGCAAAAGATAGGAGGCCACAATTGCGTGCTTCACCAGCGCTGCGAAGTTCCAGCGCCGCTCTGATTGAAAGACCAGAGATAGAAGCTTGATTTGGACTATTGAAGCTACGGTAGATAAAGGGGTTTTCACCTTGCGGATTAGAGTAGGTATAGTTTTTTGTTGCTGTTTGGACAGCTACTAGGTTGTCTGTTTGTGTTTGTGATTGCCAATCCCAGTTGGTTGTTCCTGAGAGGAGTTTGGCTTTCCAGTTGAGGGAAACACTGTCTGTGCCAGAGTCCATTTGCCAGACTCGGTGTAGGTCATTTGGAAAGGAAATGCGTTGTTCTTGATCGAGGCTCGAGCGCAGAATCTGTGCAAAGCTCACATCGTTGTTCATCCAGAGCTTTGACCCCAAAAGCCTTTCACTAAAGCCTGAAAGCACCATAATGCCAAGCACAACAGTGATAGCAGCAGCTATAAATTGTGTTGAAACAGCCTTGTGCAAGCTTCTAAAAATTAGAAAAAGTACGATAACAAAGAGGACTTGTAGTACATGACTAAAAATACCGTACCAGTCTTGATGGAAGACAAGTGGCACGACCATGAGTAGTAGGTAAGGAATCCAAATAAAAAGCCACTGCCTGAACTGCCCAAACTGCCTGAACTGCCCGAACTGGGAATTATTTGAAAAGGCAGAAAGCCCAAAAAGCTTATCAGCAAAAATAGGTAGGGCAAGAACAATACCCACCATAGGGTAGATGAAGAGTAAAACGATAGCTAGAAATAGCCACAGTTTTTTTAGAATTGACATGTTTCTAATCTACTCGCTTGCTTCATACCATACTCCGCTTCCTCAA
>CALDTA010000418.1:0-7473 GCA_937924455.1 uncultured Deinococcales bacterium | reverse complement strand
CTCGCCTTCGGGCATTTTGAAAATCTGTAATCGCTTTGCTGTAATCATTCCTATTATCGTTCATAGCGTCTTTAGGCTATATGTGAAACTAAGTACAAGCAAGTGTATTCTGGCTCTGATACCAAGTCCGAAAATATCATTAATAACTTATGGAGTTGCTGCAAAAATTTCCTGCACATCTTTGACAAGTTGCACCACAATATTAAGCTCTTTTAGGTAGTTACGAACATGTTCAGGATTAAGGTAACTTTTATGGATGTTTGGTTCAAATAAATCTTTTGAGCTAGAGACCGCTATGTATAGCTTATTGTGTTTGACACTTAGCATAATGCTCGAGCCCATTCGCTCTCTCAATATCGCTATATCATCAATAAGCTTTGTTGTAAGTATCATACGTGATTGCAGTTGGTCTGTACCGTAGGCATTAAAATACTTTTCAAACATCGGGTCTTCTAGTTTGATGCGCTCGAGCCCACCCCTACCAACTCCCAAACGATTCACTCGCCCAACAGCATTATTAGGAAAAATGTAAACAACCGAATCCAGCCTTTTTGGTAAATCAATCACTGCAAAGAGACCTTTAAAGCCTTGAGCCCGAACACTCAGCCTTTGCAATTCACCATCATTAAATTCACTAGACATGCGAGGTAAATGAATCTCAGCACATTGAAATTTTGTTCCAAAGGCATTACCTCCTATCAGATCTTCACCCACAACATCTACCGTTGTGCTTGGTTCAAAAAAACCACTTGCCACAAGTTCTAACCCTGAAATGCTCGCCTCAGCACGATAACGCAAGCTAGGGTCTATAAATTGAATAACTTTACTGATGGTATGTTGCTTTACTTCCACCTTATGATTTTTAATAATTGCTCGACAGGTCAAACCCATATAGATAAAACAAAGTATACTCATCAAAATAGCTGCGTTAATAAAACCTATACCAAACCACAAAGCAACATTCGGAGCAACAAATGGTATAGACACAGTTCCCACAACTAGTACAAACATTAAATTAAAACGTATTGAGGAAAATATCCTTTTCCGACTACGCTCCTGCTCAATCAATACAGATTGCAACTCAGAACTGTAGAAATCGTAAAGCATATTCATGATTGTTGATATGCTGGCTCTTCATCTGAGCTAAGCCTGAAACTTGGCATTGCTCTCTCAGTAACTTCTGCCCTAAAGTAAGCCTTTTCTTCCATACCTAGTAAGCTAGCAAAAACACTACTTGGGAAATTTTCAACTGCATCGTTATACTCATTGACTGATGCGTTAAAAAAGCGTCGTGCAGCAGCTATTTGATTTTCAATATCCACAAGTTGGATATACAACCTTCGAAAATGACTATCTGCCTGTAGCTCTGGATAATACTCAGAGATGATAAAAATCTGTCCAAGGTCTTGAGAAATCTCAGTCTCAGCATTAAAGCGTTGTCCCATACTTGTATTTGCACTGGTTGTATTAATACTGGTTATATTAGTACTGTTGTTACGAGCACGAAATGCCTGCGAGCGCATTTCTGCAATATGACCATAGAGCTTTTGTTCGTGTTCAGCGTAACCACGAACCATCTCGACTAGATTCGGAATCAGGTCGTAACGTTTTTTAAGAAGAACATCAACGGTACTAAATGCAAAATCGGTTTGATTTCGCTTTCTCAAAAGCGAATTCATACAAAAAATTGAAAGAACTACCAGTAAAAGTGCTATACCCAAAACTACCATCATCCTGCAAAGAGCATAGACCTTTGCTCATCACAGTGATGTTACAGGACGGTGTTACAGAACGGTGTTACAGAACACTGAATATATGTAAGATATCGACTAATTCCAATCCCGCTTAATTCATAAGCTGTTCTGATTTAAAATCCAACTATGCAGCGAAATGTGGTTGAGCACCTGACGCTTCTAGCTGCTTACTTACATTAACGATATTAGAGTCTCACTTAATCGTTTGAATATAAATGCTTTACTTATAGCAAATTCAAGCAAACAAGTATTAGTTATGTGACAACTTTGAGATTATGCTCAGCTATAGGCATTAGTGTAATTGGGATTAACGTAAGTAAACAGTCCAAAGATTGCATCTATATCCCTACACTATATCCCTATACTATAGTTTTGGAGACGGTCGTGACGGTTTTTTCAGCGGGGAAAGCAGTAACACAAGAACAAGAGATAGCTTTAGATGTAGCTTTAGAAAATGAAGGTAGGCTCGAGCTTGCAGTAATCTGCGAAGCAAATACACCTCTGGACACTTATCTCCAACAAAACCAACACACTACATTTAATACACATATTATTAGGGATGCATCCCTAACAGTAACTGACTGTTCGGCGCTGCTCTTTAACGTATCACTAGACACATCACTAGACGCATCACTAATTGATTTCTCACTACAAATCCAGCAACTCAGAAAAACTATTGTCAACCATCCTCACATCCCAGTTATCGTCATTATCGACAACTATTCTGAATATCCCGAAACATTTTTTAACGAATTATTTTCTATAGGCGCAGAAGATTATTTTGAACTTTCTGAGCTAACAGACAAACAACTTAGAAAAGCTATTCACAAAGCCAAGCAACGGATACATGGCAAGAACAGCACAAAACAAAATCTTGCTACAATAACTTTAGCGAATCACGGTACTACAAACACAATTAACCTGAATGAACAAACAGCTTTCTATCAAAATTTAACCGATATCATTAAGTATTCGCTAAACGAAAAATTATCAAGTAAATTGTTTGCTTTTGTACTTCAGAAATCAGTAGAAGCTATAGACGGAGCTGAAGGGGGAACGCTTCTTTTTCTCAGTGATGACAATTCATTTCACTATGTTGCAGCCCATAATTATGACTTCAACCTTCTAAAAAAGATAAACTTCTCCCCCCAACAAATATTTAAAGATTCAAGTCACCCAACACCAAAACTTATCTATGACTTTGATCATTCAAATCTTGATTCTGAAGCACAAGCAATTCTTAAAAACGTTGAATTACAAAGTCAACGCAAAGTAACCTTATCTACACCTATTTTTTATGAAGGTAAACCAATTGCCATCATCAATCTTGATAATTTCACGAACCGAAACAGCTTTAGTCAAGAAGCCTTAGATTTTTCAAAACTTCTTGCCGAACAACTTTCAGCACTCTGGAAACGCTATAAATTAGAACAAAATCTTGAATCTGAACAAAGCAAACTGAAGCTAGAATTGGCTTATAGGTCTGAGATAAATAGCTTTATTGCTACAACATTAGCGCAGAGCAACGACGAATCGATATACCAAACCATGTTAGAAAAAGCTATAGCTATGATTCCTAACGCTCAAGCAGGTTCGGTGGTCATTAAGGTAAAAAATAGATATAAGTTTGTAGCAGCACTAGGTTTTGACCTCAACATTCTTTCAAGCATCTTATTCAACATTAATGACTTTAAATTACCTGCTTGGGCACAACCTGAAATCAAAGATTATTACGATACAAGTTGGCAAGAATTAAGTGAACAAAAGCGAGATACCTTTATACTTGCTGCAGGTTCAAACACAAAAATCCAATCCGCACTATCCATTCCTGTTATTCAAGACCAAGAAGTTGTAGTTATATTTAATATAGATAACTTAGAACAAAAAAACGCCTTTGATGAATCTGCTAAAGGTATAGCTCAAATGTTTGCAACACATTCTGGTGCTATCTGGCAGCGCATGATATTAGAAAACAACTTACTTGAAGAACAAGCAAGGCTTATTCAAGAAGCCTCCTTCAGAGCAGAATTAAATTCGCTGATGCAGGAAATCTTCACACAAAGCCAAGATGAAGCGATTTACCAAACTATGCTAGAAAAGGCTGTCGACACCATTCCTGGTGCAGAAGCTGGTTCTATGGCTGTCTTAACAAAAGAAGGCAACTACCAATATAGTGCAGCAGTTGGCTTTAACTTATCGATACTTTCTAGCGTCCCATTCGAACTTCAAGATTTTGGTTCACCAAATGATTGGTCACAACCAATCCTTAAAAGCTATGTTGACGATAGTTTGCAACGGTTAGAGCAAGATAAAATAGATGTTCTTACAAAAGCAGGACCAACAAATGATATCTACTCTTCTTTATCGATACCCATTCTCAAAAACGATGATATTATCATTATCTTTAACCTTGATAATCTGACATCAAAACATGCTTTTGGCGAAATGTCCATAAGCATGGCACAAATTTTTGCCACACATATTGAAGCACTATGGGAACGTATTCAACTTGAAAACAACTTGCGGAAAGAACAAAAACGTTTAACTCAAGAATCGTCTTTTCGTGCTGAGTTAAATGGCTTAATGAATAATGTCTTGTTAAAAGATAGTAATGAACAAATTTATCAAGCTATGTTAGAAAAAGCTGTTGACATCATTCCAAATGTTCAAGCTGGCTCAATGGCAATACTTACACAAGAAGGCTATAGGTTTGTTGCAGCAGTAGAATTCAAATTAGACATTTTATCTAGTATTACTTTTGAGCTTGAAGATTTTGGTCAAAATGACAATTGGTCAGAACCCACTATCAAAGACTACTTTGATAATGATAATTGGCATAAACTTGCAAAAGAAAAACAAGATGTTTTTATAGGCGCAAACAACAGTAATGACGTCTATGCTTCTCTATCTATTCCAATTGTCAACAACAATAAGATTGTTATGCTCTTCAACCTCGACAATATCGAAACAAAAGATGCATTTGACGAAAATACAGTTGGTATGGCACAAATGTTTGCCACCCAAATTTCAGCTCTATGGCAACGCTTTAAACTTGAAAATAATTTAAAAGATAATGAACAGCGCTATAAACAACTGTTTATAGATGCAGATCGCAGTGGCAAAGAATTAGAGTTGCTATCGCAGTTACAACATACAATTATTAATAAGCTCGAGCTAGATGAGCTCTTAGAGTCAGTTGTAAGCAAAATCGCATCTATATTTGATTTTTCAGGTGTCTGTATAGGTCTCGTAAAAGACGACACCATTGTCCGTGGACCAACCATTGATGCTGCTCTCGAGAATGATCCAATCGTTAGGAAGTTAGATCAGGGTATCGCAGGACGTGTTGTTAGAACTAAAAAACCAGAATTAATCGATAATCTAGCTACCCACCCTAATATCCGCCCAGAACATGCATCACAAACTTCGTCAACACTTGCTATACCTTTTTGTTCTGATGGTGAAGTTTTAGGTATTCTTTTTGTGAGGAGTGAAGACAGAAAGCTAGAGCAGCGTGACCTTGAACTAATGCAAAAAGTAATCGAACAGCTCGAGCTAGCCATTGAGAATGCTCACTTACATGAACACGTAAAAACAGATCTCGCTCGTACACAAGCACTTCACAGTATTAGCGAATCTATACATAGAGCAGATAATCTTGATGCACTAATGCAGGAAGTTGTTGAAACAACCAGAGAAGCAACGAAAGCAGATTGGGCGATTCTTTATAAAATAGATTTTGAAGCAGAAATCGTAGAGCACGTCGTTACCAGCGAACATAAACAAAACCCTCTTAAGCGACTCTCTTTTGAACAATTAAAGGATGTCTTAACAGGTTGGTCAATTCAACATCAGCAAATTATCTATCTTGATAAAGATAGTGATGATGAAAGAGAACATCCAGACGTTAAAGCACGTCGCCTAAGTCTCGGCTTTGGCTCAATAATCGTTGCGCCACTCCTCTATCAAAATAAAGCACTGGGTGTTATGGCACTCATTAATCATGTTGATGGTGAAAAATTTTCTGATACTGATATTCAAATGGTCCAACAAGTCAGTAATCAAGCATCCTTAGCATTAGCCCAACATCAACTACTTCAAAAAACTGAATATCAGGCTTATCATGACATTGTTACAGGTTTACCAAATCGTTTTCTCTTCGAGGATCGTTTAAAACAAACATTGGCCCATGCAAAACGCTATGACAACCACTTTGCAGTTCTCTTTCTTGACTTAGATGGGTTCAAGAATGTCAATGATACTTTAGGACACGACGCTGGTGACCTACTTCTACAAGAAGTTGCAACACGACTACATAATTTAATTCGTGAAAGTGACACCTTAGCTCGAATGGGTGGTGACGAATTTGCAATTATTCTAGATAAGTTATCAAATCCAGATGATGCTATTCGTATAGCCCAAGACTACAGACAGGTTTTACAAAAATCTTTCCATATTGATGGAACATCACTTTTTATCAATGGAAGTATTGGTGTGAGTGTCTATCCTACAGATGGTCAAGATACAACTACACTCGTTAAACATGCTGACACAGCTATGTATGAAGCTAAGTCTTTAGGTAAAAACAGGGTGCAATCTTTTACACAGGTATTGGCTGATAGGACTAGAGAGAGGCTCGAGCTCGAAACACACCTTCGCTCAGCCGTTGAAAACAACAACTTCCAACTGTACTATCAACCTAAAATCGACCTCTTCACTGGACAGTGCATAGGCTCTGAAGCACTCATCAGATGGATAGATCCAGTGCTTGGTTTTATTCCACCAGATAAGTTCATCTCTATAGCCGAAGAAACAGGTTTGATAACCCCACTTGGAGATTGGATTGTTGACGAGGCTTGTCGCCAAACAAAACTTTGGCACGAGCAAGGTTTGCTTGTAACAACCGCTGTAAATATTTCTTCAGTTCAGTTCAAACATCATAATTTTGTACACAAAATCCAGCAAGCACTCAACAATCATAATCTTGAAGCTCACTACCTTGAGCTAGAAGTCACGGAAAGTATGATTATGCAAGATGTTAATATGGTCATTCAACATTTAAATCAATTACGCAAACTTGACGTTAGCATTGCTATTGACGACTTCGGAACAGGCTATTCATCTTTAAGTTATCTACAAAAGCTACCACTAGACTATATCAAAATTGACCGCTCGTTTGTAGATGAAATGGACAAACTCGAACATCAAAAAAACCTTGTTCAAACAATCATTGCACTTGCAAACAATTTTAAGTTAAAGGTTATCGCAGAAGGTGTTGAAAATGAAGCGCAATTACAGCTTCTTAAAGCTATGGGCTGTCAAACAGCACAAGGTTACTATTTTTCTAAACCTCTATCTGCTGATGAAGCCACCTCGACTATGGCAAAATTCAATACCTAGCTTTTTAAGACCTAAGCACTAAGGTGCTAAATACTAGAGTGGAAAATACTAGAGTCCTAAATACTAGGGTAGAAAATACTAGGGTGCTAAATACTAGGATTCTAAATAATACGGTCTTAAGTACCAAGCACTATAGTTCTAAGTACTACAGTTCTAAATACGATAGCTCTAAATACGATAATTCTAAGCACCACAGTTCTAAGTACCACAGTACGTAACACAACGTGGAGTACCTTCAGGAGGTGGACTAGCAAAAAATACTTTGCCATCAACCTCGCTATACGGTTGACGAAGCAACGCTAGAAATTCTTCAAATGGT